>CAYTQG010000037.1:0-22384 GCA_964439965.1 uncultured Proteiniphilum sp. | reverse complement strand
GAACACGGGCCGGGTTTGAGCAAAATCACACCACGTATTTTTATCCCGTGCCGGGTTTGAGCAAAATAATTCTGGGAAAAATGAATCTCTTTTAAAATAAATTATACTTGTTGACTTTTATCGGACAGTGATAATTCTTTTCACAGACGAGTAGTGTTTATAAAATTATAAAGAGTACCTTTAGCGCAGGAGAGCAGAGTTTATGACATCATGAAGTAACATATTAGAGCAAGGATATAGAAAACAATTACTATTTCTATTTTTTTTGTCAAAAAATCAAGATAAGTGCAAAACATAAATAATTAAGTTTTAGGTAGTGTAGGTAAGCGCTACACCGAAAATTAGTGGATAAAAGACAACTAAAAGACCACTTCTTTGTTCTAAATAATAATACACATATATGAAACAGATATGAAAAAAAGAAAGACAAGAAAGAAAGATAATCAAAAGCTAAGAAAAAAAGATATAGAACAATTGGTTCTGGACTTTCTTAATCAAAACAATGACAAACAATTTAACTACAAACAAATAGCCGCAGCACTTAACCTTAACAACGAGCCCATGCGTCGCCAATTAGTAAATATACTTGATAGACTAAGGGATGAAGATCGTGTATTGGAAACATCACGAGGCAGATATCGCACAAATAATCGTGGATTAATTCTTGAAGGTAGATTTGAAAGACGAAGTAATGGCAAAAACTTTTTTGTGCCAAACGATGATGCAAATATCATAAACATACCCGAACGAAACTCGAAACATGCTATGAATGGCGACGAGGTTCGGGTGCAACTATTGGCTAAAAGAAAAAGAGCTGATACTGAGGGAGTGGTGATTGAAATATTGAAGCGCGCCAATAGTAGATTTATAGGTGTGATGGAGGTGAAAAAGCACTTTGCATTCTTGGTAATGGATAGCAAGTTTTTGGCAAATGATATTTTTATTCCAATTGAAGAACTTAATGGTGCCAAGAACGGCGATAAAGTGGTGGTAGATATAATTGAGTGGCCAGAAAAAGCCAACAACCCCATCGGCAAAGTGGTAGATATACTTGGCAAATCGGGTGACAACACTACCGAGATGCATGCTATACTGGCTGAATATAATCTTCCTTACAAATATCCCAAGCAAGTGGAAGAGGAAGCCACTAAAATATCGGATAAAATATCAGCCGAGGAGATAGCCAAGCGTGAGGATTTTAGAAACGTATCAACAATAACCATCGACCCGAAAGATGCCAAGGACTTTGATGATGCTTTGTCTGTAAGAAAAATATCGGACAACAAATGGGAGGTTGGTGTTCATATTGCTGATGTGACACACTATGTGAGGCCAGGAGATATAATAGATGCCGAGGCAGAGAGTAGGGCCACATCTATATACTTAGTGGATAGAACTATACCCATGCTGCCCGAGCGATTGAGCAACGAGTTATGCTCATTACGTCCAAACGAAGAAAAGCTTTGCTTCTCGGTTGTTTTTGAGATGAACGAGAGGGCTGAGGTATTAAAATCGAGAATTACTAAAACAATAATCAAATCGGATGGTAAGCTTGCTTATGAAGAGGCTCAAAAAGTAATAGAAACTGGAGAAGGTGCGTTCTCGGAAGAGGTTCTAACTCTTAACAAACTTGCAAAACAATTAAGAGATAAGAGATTTTCTAATGGTGCTATTAATTTTGAGAGATATGAGGTGAAATTCAACCTTGATGAGAAAGGGAAGCCACTAGGTGTCTATTTCGTGGAGGCAAAGGAATCGAACCACTTGATTGAGGAGTTTATGCTACTGGCAAATAAAACAGTGGCCGAATTTGTAGGGAAAGTACCAAAAGATAAGAAGCCGAAAACATTTGTGTATCGTGTTCACGACAAACCCGACCCTGAAAAGCTGGAGGTGTTTAATAAGTTTATTTACAGATTTGGGCATAAGATAAAGACAGAGGGCGCAAAGAGTGATGTAGCAAAGAGTATCAACTCACTACTAGACAAGGTGCAGGGTCGCCCTGAGGAGAACCTTGTAGAAACTATTGCTATCAGGTCTATGTCGAAAGCTATTTATACAACTGAAAATATTGGGCATTACGGGCTAGCATTTGAATACTATACCCACTTCACATCGCCTATTCGTCGCTATCCCGACATGATGGTGCATAGGTTATTGGCTAACTATCTGGAGGGTGGCAAGTCGGTTGATCAGGCTTCGCTAGAAGAGGATTGCAAGCACTCATCTGATATGGAGCTTGTAGCATCAAATGCCGAGAGGGATTCAATTAAATATAAGCAAGTTGAATTTATGTCGGACAAAATTGGAAAGGTATTTGACGGTGTAGTTTCGGGCGTAACAGAATGGGGAATCTATGTTGAGATTAATGAAAACAAGTGTGAAGGATTGGTGCCAATTCGTGAACTTGATGATGACTTTTATGAACTTGATGAAAAGAATTATAGACTAATTGGTCGCCGCACCAAACATGAGTATAGACTAGGTCAATCAGTAGCAATTAAGGTAGCTAAAGCAAACCTCGAGCGTAAGCAATTGGACTTTGTACTAGCAAATTAATATTGGTCAGACAAAAAGGGTCCATCGGGCTTTATTGATTTTAGGCGAGTTTGCCTAGCTTTTTTGAAATTGAATTGCAACTTAAAAAAGATTGATAAATATTTCGTACTATCGCTTACTTTTCTTGAGAATAGGGAAGTAAGCGATTTTTTTATGGCTGCAAGGCAACTGTAGCCATATGCTTTCGCAAAAGTGTAGTTTACATTTGTTGCCTCTGTTAGGAAATAGATATATTCGGAGTAGAAATATTTTTCGCGACTCACTTCTCTAAACTCACGATCGTGATACCCCAATGCATCTTTTACATATCCTATCCTGAAGTTATGATATAGCACTCGATGGCAATAGTCAACGTCCTCACCATAGTGCGGGAAAATAGGAGCGAACCCTCCTACCCTTTTTAACAAAGATACGGGCACTAACCACATAGCAGCATTTATAAATTTACAATCTACAACTTCAGTTTTCACATTATCAATATCACCTATACTTTTGAGTGATGAATATGTGGCAAATCCGAAGTCCAATTTATCACCTTTTCCATTAAGATGAACGGGGGAAAGAATGCCATAGTGTGGATATCGTTGCGATACATCAATTAGTTTACTAATGGTATCACTATCAATCCATGCATCTTGGTTTAGCAAAAACACGTAGTTATATCCATTTGCAATTGCATACTGAAAGCCAAGGTTGTTGGCTTTTCCAAAGCCCAGATTGTCGGTATTACGAAACAAAACCACCCATGGATACTCTTCCTCAATTATTTTGCAGGTATCATCAATAGAGGCATTATCTACAACAATAACATCTGTGGGAATGGATGAGTTTTGCAAAGAACTTAGGCAGGGTTTGATCCATTTAGCAAAATTATATGAGACTATTACTGTACAGATTTTCATATTGATGATGAGTGATTATTTACTTTTTACTGATACGGGCTTTTATCCATTTTTCCATTTCATCTACCATCTCTAACTTAAAAGCTTTGCACAGCAATAGGTATAGTGTGCCAACTATTATAAGATTGAGAAGAATGTACAGAAAATTATTGTCAACAGACATTGTGGAAAAATATCCTGCAACATTAGCTACAACAGCTAGAGCTGCATAAGGTAGAGCATCGCGCAAGAAAGTGATTATTGAATAGCCCACAAGATTATTGGAAAGTACGAGTGATATGATAAGGGTTATGTACATATAGACAACCCAACTGACAGCCAGCCCTGTGATTCCTTGTGGAATAAACAGCCAAATTAGTATCACTAGTATTACACGCTTTACAATTTCGATTCCTAAGAAATAGCTTGCTCGCTCGCGGGCTATGTAAAGCTCGCCTAATACAAAGATAAACGGCGATACAATGCCAGCAAGGGTGAGAATCTGAAAAAATGGTACTGCCGACAGCCATTTATCCTGCCATATAAATTCGAAAGTTTGGTGAGCAACTAAAATCATGAATAACCCCACGGGGAAGGAGATAAATGCTATAGTTTTATGCAACTTACTCACAACTCGCTTAAGTCTATCTATATCCTCATTAATTTCAGATAGAATGAGCATAGATATCGATCGAAATGTGTTTGATATCATTGCAAAGGGTATATCTTGATATTTATTAGCCTGAGTATAGTCGGCTACTCTGTTCATCGAGTTGGGATAGAAAAAGGCTATTATACTTGGATATATATTATTGAATATTGCACTAATCAAACTTGATGCTAATAGTTTACTGCTAAGCCCCATAGAGTTCATTAGCAGATTGGTGCTAAACATAGCTTTTGGTCGCCATCCACTATATATCCATAAAAACAACGTTCGAAAAAAGGCATACATAACTATCTGTGCCACCAATGCCCAAATCCCCATGCCTTTGATGGCCATAAGTATTGCAACTATTGCAGATAGTAGCACAGCGGGTATATTTATTTTTGTAAGGCCTCTAAAGTCGGCTTTCTTTATCAATAATGTTTGCTGAATTAATCCGAGTGCATTTATCACAAAAGAGATAAATAATATACGTGCCACATTGGTAAGCCGTGGCTCGCTGAACATGAAAGATAATCTTGGAGCAAGTAAATATAATAGTAGATAGATTATTATACTTAAACCAACATTAAAAATAAACACTGTAGTGTATTCCCTATCCGATATATCTTTACGATTGAGTAGGGCACGAGAGAATCCACTATCGATAAGAATATTAGAGAATGCTATAAATACTGCCAAAATCCCCATTATACCAAACTCACTTTTAGCTACTACAGCCATCAAAATGATACTGCTAGCGAGGTTGATAAGTTGATGGCCAAACTTATCCAGAAAGCTCCAGAAAAGTGAGGTTGTTGTTTTTTGTTTTAATTCGGATTCTGACATTGAAAGGGATATATAACTACAAAAATAGGTAAGATTTCATTGTGAGCAAAAACAATTGTGAGATGATTGATATAAGAGAATAGAATATTAAATGACAAAAGTGTCCTTTTTAATCCAACATTTTTATAATTATTCCGTTTAATAGAAAAGTAGAGAATAGAACATTGCAATGACTTTATCAGAAGAAATTAAACAATATGCCCTTTCGCTGGGGTTTGATGCTGTGGGAATATGCCGCGCAGAGGATAGCGAACAAGAGGAGAATTATATGAAATGGCTAGCCGAGGAGTGCCAGGGCGGCATGGGCTACATGGAGAGAAATATAGAAAAGAGAATGGACCCTAGATTGCTGGTAGAGGGTGCAAAGTCTATTATTTCTGTTGCACTTAATTATTTTCCATATAAGCTACAAAACCCAGATGCTCCCAAATTTGCATACTATGCATATGGTGAGGACTATCACGATGTGGTGAAAGGGAAACTGAAGCAACTTTTAGAGTTTATCCAAGAGAGGAGACCTGAGGCTGCTGGGCGTTTCTTTTCAGATTCGGCTCCTGTGCTAGAGAGGTTTTGGGCAGCAAGAGCGGGACTAGGGTTTGTAGGTAAGAATACGTTACTCATAATTCCTGGCAAGGGTTCGTTTTTCTTTCTTGGGGAACTTATTATTAATCTCGATTTAGATTATGATTCACCAGTTCGCCAAAACTGTGGTGCTTGCCGTAGGTGTATTGATGCTTGTCCGACCGGGGCTATTGAGCGACCTCATTTTTTGAATGCCAAAAAATGCATTTCGTATCAAACAATTGAGAATAAGGGAGAAATTGACAAAAAAATCATACCTAAACTGAGTAATAACATCTATGGTTGTGATATTTGTCAACTTGTGTGCCCATGGAATAGGCATGCAAAGCCTCATAATAATGATGAATTTGCTCCCTCGGAGGAGTTTTTATCACTTGATGCAAATTCTTTAGCAAATATGAGCGAAGAAAGATATCGTGAAGTGTTCAGAAAATCGGCAGTGAAACGTGCAAAATTTGCAGGACTAAAACGTAATCTTGAAGCATGGAATGAATGGAAAGAAAACAGTGAAGAGAATAGTAAAGAGCAACAATATTGACATTTATTCAAAATAATTACTCAAAACAGGCTTTTTTGCATATTATTTTTGTTATTTTGCAAGCATGACACATTAAAATAATACTTACTATGATTCTAAACCTTTACGAATTAATTGAAAAAGCCAAAAACAAACCACCAAAAACTGTTGCCCTTGCCGCAGCAGAGGACAAAGCTGTACTTGGGGCTATAAAGCACGCGGTAGATGAGAAAATTGTTGTTCCTATCTTGATAGGTGACAAGAGTAAGATTGAAGAGATTGCTAAGTCTTTAGACTTTGATATTTCAAACATTGAGGTTATTGACAATACTGAGGGGGCCGCTCGCTCGGCAAGTATTGCAGTAGAACAAATCAGAACGGGAAATGCCAGCATATTAATGAAGGGAAATGTGGCTACGGGCACTTTGCTTAAAGCTACTTTGAACAAAGAAAATGGCCTTCGCAAAAGTGATGTACTTAGCCACGTTGCTTTTTTTGAGTCGCCTCATTATCACAAGTTGCTATGTGTAACGGATGTGGCTATGAATATTGCTCCTGATTTAGATACTAAGGTTCACATCCTTAATAACGCTGTGGAGGCATGCACAAAGATAGGAATAGATATGCCTAAAGTTGCAGTTATAGCAGCAGTAGAAACTGTGAACCACAAAATGCCTGCTACGATAGATGCCGCTATCCTTAAAACCATGAACGAACGAAACCAGATTGTTAATTGCATTGTGGATGGTCCACTAGCAATAGATAATGCAGTAAGTAAAGAGGCTGCCGAGCATAAAAATATATCTAGTGAAGTAGCAGGTGACTGCGATATTATACTTGCCCCAGATATTGAAGCTGGCAACATGTTTTATAAAGCATTGAGCTTTCTTGGTGGTGCATCTGTAGCAGCCGTAATCATGGGTGCTTCGGTACCAATAGTGCTTACATCTAGATCGGACAATGAAAAGAGTAAATTCTTGTCAATTGCGCTAGCTGCAGCAATGGACTAATATATTAACCAACTATACAAACTATTATGGACAATAACACACGAATTCTGGTAATCAATCCTGGATCAACATCAACTAAGATTGCAGTTTTTAGAAATGGGAATCCTGTTTTTTTGAAAACAATACGTCACTCGGTAGAAGAGCTTAGTAATTTCAAAAGTATTGCTGATCAATACGAGTATCGGAAGGAAATTATTTACAAAGAGCTTAAGGATGCAGAGATTAAACTCGACCTAATTGAAGCAGTAATTGGTAGGGGTGGATTAGTAAAGCCTATATCATCGGGGGTATATATAATAAACGAGGAGATGAAGAAGGACCTCATTGAAGCAAAGATGGGAGAACACGCAAGTAACCTAGGTGCATTAATTGCTGATGATATAGCAAAGCAACTACCGCATGCACAGGCCTTCATAGCCGATCCTGTAGTTGTGGATGAGTTGGCACCTATAGCACGATTCTCGGGACATCCTTTATTTGAACGAGTATCAATTTTTCATGCACTCAACCAAAAGGCTATTGCAAGACTTCATGCAAAGTCAGTGAATAGAAAGTATGAGGACATGAACTTGATAGTTGCCCATATGGGTGGTGGCATATCAGTGGGTGTGCATGAGAAGGGTAAGGTTGTAGATGTAAATCAGGCGCTAGATGGTGATGGTCCTATTTCACCAGAAAGATCAGGAACCTTACCTACGGGCTCGTTACTAAAAATGGCTTTTAGTGGAAAATATACATATGATGAGATGAAGTCGATGGTGGTAGGGAAAGGCGGACTATTTGCTTATACTGGACACAATAACGCATACGAAGTGGAAAAGGCTGCTTTGGAGGGTGATGAAAAGAGTTACGCAATAATGGAAGCAATGGCTTATCAGACGGCAAAAGAGATTGGAGCCTTTTCGACTGTACTAAAAGGCAATGTGGATGCAATATTAATTACGGGAGGACTAGCTAATAGTAAATGGTTTTGCAATCTAATAATTGAGAGAGTTTATAAAATTGCACCTGTGTATGTTTATCCTGGAGAGGACGAGATGAGGGCTTTAGCAGAAAACGCTGCACTTGTGCTGAGTGGTGAATTGAAAGCAAAAGAGTATAAATAAAGATGTAAGAAGTGGGTGCTACACTGCTCTTAGTCTGCAGATATCAAATCAATAAGGAGTGTAGCATCTGCTATTTGGTATGCTATGGTGATGATTCTATTCGTCAGTATCTTCTTCCCATTCATCATCTTTTTTGAATGCATCCTTTACTTTTTCAAAATCCTCGCGCCAAGCATCGGCTACTTTTGAAAAGAAACTGGCAGCACTCTCTTTGACAATATCCCATCTGCTTTCTGAGACCTGCTCGAATTGATCAAACTTATCTGCCAAGTCATCTTTAAGTTTTTGAAGACTCTCAATATGTTCTGAATATTCGTCTTTTGTGTCTTCTGCAAGGGTCGATGCTTTCTTTTTTAATTCATCAATCCTATTGTCTAATTGATCAATTAAATCTAGGATGCTTTTCTTAAATTCTTGTTTATTCATAATATCACAAATTGAGCTTTTTCTGACATTATAACAGTATTTTGTCTAATTTAGTTCAAAATGCTAAGCAACAAGTAAAAAATACTGTACCTTTGCAACTTATTTTTATTCAAAGTAAATATGCTAAACATTGTAATTTTTGGAGCCCCAGGATCGGGCAAAGGTACACAAGGTGAGATGATTGCTAAGAAATATAAACTAGAGCATGTATCGACAGGTGAACTATTAAGAAACGAGATAAAAGAGAAAACAGAACTAGGTAAAACTGCAGATGAGTTTATATCAAAAGGACAGTTGGTACCTGATTATATTATGATTAATATTCTAGATGATTTGGTAAAAAAGAATCTAGATAAAAAAGGATTTATATTTGATGGTTTTCCAAGAACTGCTGCTCAAGGATTAGCTCTTGATGAGAAACTAAAGGAAAATAATCTTGAAATATCAAGAGTTATCTGCTTAGATGTTGAAGAGGAGGAGCTTATTGGAAGATTATTGAAACGTGGACAAATTGAAGGTAGATCGGACGATAATAGAGAAACTATCGAATCTAGACTTAAAGTTTACCACAATCAGACTGAGCCATTAATTGATTTCTACAACAAACAGAACAAATTGACTGTTATAGAAGGAAATGGCAGTATCGAATCAATATTTGAATCGATAGAACAGGTTATAGATAACCAATTAGAGAATTAAACAATAACAATGAGTGGATCTAATTTTGTTGATTATGTGAAAATCTTTTGTCGCTCTGGAAAGGGTGGCAAAGGGTCTTCACACTTCAGACGCGAGAAACATGTTCCAAAGGGTGGTCCTGATGGAGGAGATGGTGGACACGGTGGACATATTATACTTAGGGGTAACAGAAATTATTGGACACTGTTGCACTTAAGATATCAAAAGCATATATTTGCCGGGCACGGCGAAGGAGGAAGAGGCAAAAAGAGCTTTGGTAAAGATGGAGAAAGTAAAATAATAGAAGTTCCCTGCGGAACTGTAGTTTACGATGCCGAGACAGGAGAATATCTATGTGATATTACCGAACATGAACAAGAAGTTATTCTTCTTAAAGGTGGTCGCGGAGGATTAGGTAATACTCATTTCAAATCTGCAACTAACCAAGCTCCTAGATATTCACAACCAGGTGAGCCATTTGAGGAGAAGTGGGTTATACTTGAATTGAAACTTTTGGCTGATGTTGGTCTTGTGGGTCTGCCTAATGCTGGCAAGTCAACTCTCTTATCTGTTGTTTCTGCAGCACAACCCAAAATAGCTGACTATCCTTTTACAACTTTAAAGCCCAATCTCGGTATTGTGAGTTATCGTGACTCCAAATCCTTTGTGATGGCTGATATACCAGGCATTATTGAAGGAGCAAGCGAGGGGAAGGGACTTGGTCTTCGATTCTTGCGACACATTGAGCGAAATTCACTCTTATTGTTTATGATCCCAGCCGATAGTGATGATATAATGAGCGAATACAAGATGTTGCTCAACGAGCTGACTGTCTATAATCCAGAGCTCTTAGACAAGCAACGCATTTTAGCTATTACCAAATCAGATATGCTTGATGAAGAGTTAATGGGAGAAATATCGGAGAACTTACCGCCTATACCTTATGTTTTCATATCATCTATTACTGGATTTAATATTCAATCTCTAAAAGATTTGATTTGGAAAGAACTAAACTCTGATGGTGTTTTTAGTAGAGAGGATGTTTATAAGTCAGTTGTTCACAAACCATTAGATATTCAGAAACTAGAGTTCGACGAAGAAGAGGAAGATTTTGAGTTTTACGAAGAGGATATGGAAGATGAGGACGACTTTGACTATGATGAGGATTTTGATTACTACGAGGAGGACTTTTAGATATGATTAGAGATATTGAATATCCTGATCTTTTATTCTTTGAATCATTGAAAAGCAAGGAGGACATACTTCATTTCTCAACAACAAGAAATGGAGGTGTTAGTGTCGGTAATTTCAAATCACTAAACCTTGGCAACTATTCTGATGATGACCCGCTAAATATTTACGAGAATAGAAGCATTGTAGCAAGAAAGTTCCACATTAATGTGGAAAATATCATAACCCCTCATCAAACACACAGCAATAATGTTATTACTATTGATGAGGAGTTCTTGAAGCTGGATAAGGCTACTCAGATAGACAAACTTTATGGCTTTGACGCATCTATTACCAACATTAAAGGTTTATTTCTGTGCGTAACAACAGCTGACTGCGTTCCTATCTTGCTGTATGATCCTCTCAATAAAGCAATTGGTGCAATTCATGCAGGGTGGAAAGGAACTTCTGGTAGAATCATTGAAAACACTATCAACTCAATGATAGAAACTTACAACACATCCCCATTTAATTTAATTGCTTGCATTGGACCATCTATAAGCATCACAAATTATGAGGTAGGTAATGATGTGAAAAAGATATTTGAAGAAAATAACTTTAACCTAAATGATAGTAATTCATTTATTAGCAATGAATCTGGAAAGATTCATATTGATTTGAAAGAGATAAATAGGCAAGAGCTAATAAGACTTGGAGTGAAAGAAGATAATATAGAGAAGACTCGATTCTGTACCTATCAAAGAGAGGATTTATTCTTTTCTGCAAGAAGACAAACAATTCGCTCGGGGCGCATGCTCACTGGTATCCAGATACGAAAATAATATTTAATTAAATCTTGACTAGCAAAGATAAAAAAGGTCGCTAATCCATAATAAGGATAGCGACCTTTTTCAGTTATAATCAATTAATCAATAAATATTAATAACGATTGCTTACAACTTCCCAATCGATTATGTTCCAGATCTCTTTAAGATGATCTGCACGACGATTTTGATAGTCTAAGTAATAAGCGTGCTCCCAAACGTCAAAACCAAGAATAGGAGTTAAATCTTTTGTTAGAGGGTTACCACCATTAGGTTCTTTCTCAATATGAAGTTTTCCACTATCATCTTTAGCTAGCCATACCCAGCCTGAACCGAACACAGATGCACCTGCAGCATTAAACTCTTCTTTGAATTTATCGAAAGATCCAAATTGAGCATTAATAGCTTCACCTAACTTACCTTGTGGTTCACCACCACCATTTGCTTTGAAAGATGTAAAATAAATATTATGATTTAGAGCTTGTCCTGCATTATTGAAAATTGCACCATCACTCTTTTTCACAATAGTTTCAAGATCTGCATCTTCAAACTCAGTTCCAACAACTAATTTGTTCAAGTTGTCAATATATGCTTGGTGGTGCTTACCATAGTGAAGCTCAATTGTGGTTTTACTGATAACTGGCTCTAAAGCATCAGTTGCATAGGGAAGTGCTACTTTTTCGAATTTCATTGTTTTTAAATTTTTAGAATTATTGTTTTCGTTATTTTTTGCATTTGAATTACCGCAAGACATTGCGCTCAGAGCAAAAATGCCTGCTAGTAAAAAATACTTGATTGTTTTCATATGTCTCTAGTTTATATGTTTCTTTGTTTTGTAACAATATAACGAACCAACAAAAAATATGTTCATTCATTAAAATCTAGAGAATGGATATTAGAATAACATGAGGCATAATCAAAAACAGTCTGTATCATAAAACACAGACTGTCAATTGGTTTCAAACTTAGATTGATAATAAATATCTAAATTCGTTTTTATTTATATTGCCCTTCTAGCTCTCTTTAGAAGGATGTTCAGATAGTCCTGGCTTTGGAATAGTATCATCAATTGGCTTATCACTCTCGTAGCCATCTTCATAAACATTCTTTGAGCGACTCTCGCTATTCAAAATCTCTTGAGATCGTGAAACCCACTCTCTCTTACCAAATATCTGCTCTAAGTTTTCAGCATATATAATTTCTTTTTCCATAAGAATATCGGCAAGATCATGATGACCTTTGACATGCTTGCTTAATAAATCCTTAGCACGCTGATACTGCTCTGCAATCATTATCTTAACTTCCGAATCTATAAGTTCGGCAGTTTTCTCACTATAAGGCTTTTGGAAGCTGTAATCCTGACCACTAGAGTCGTAATAACTTAGATTTGCAATTTTGTCACTCATTCCTAAATATGCAATCATTCCATATGCTTGTTTTGTCACGCGCTCAAGGTCGTTCATAGCTCCTGAAGATATCTTACCCATAAACAACTCTTCGGCTGCACGACCACCCAATAGAGCACACATCTCATCCAGCATTTGCTCCTTAGTAGTAATTTGTCGCTCTTCTGGTAAATACCATGCAGCACCTAAAGCTTTTCCGCGAGGCACAATAGTCACTTTAACCAAAGGATTGGCATGTTCTAGAAACCAACTTAATGTAGCATGACCTGCTTCGTGAACTGCAATAGTACGCTTTTCATCTTGAGTGATAATTTTATTTTTCTTTTCAAGACCTCCTACAATTCTATCAACTGCATTTATAAAATCTTCGCTTTCAACAAATTGCTTTTTACTTCGTGCTGCAATCAATGCCGCCTCATTACATACATTGGCAATATCTGCTCCACTAAACCCAGGAGTTTGTCGAGAAAGGAACTCCACATCAACAGACTCATCAATTTTGATAGGTCTAAGATGAACATTAAAAATTTCTTTTCTTTCATTCAGGTCAGGAAGTTCCACATGAATTTGCCTATCGAACCTTCCAGCACGTAATAATGCTTTATCTAATATATCAGCACGGTTAGTTGCAGCAAGAATAATTACCCCACTATTAGAACCAAATCCATCCATTTCAGTAAGCAGCTGGTTGAGTGTGTTCTCACGCTCATCATTCGATCCCATATTGGCGTTCTTTCCACGTGCTCTACCTACTGCATCAATCTCATCTATAAAAACAATCGAAGGAGATTTCTCTTTAGCTTGTCTAAATAGGTCTCGTACACGTGATGCACCAACACCTACAAACATCTCAACGAAATCAGAACCTGAAATAGAGAAAAAAGGAACATTTGCCTCTCCAGCCACTGCTTTCGCAAGAAGTGTTTTACCAGTTCCAGGAGGTCCTACTAATAAAGCTCCCTTCGGAATTTTTCCTCCGAGATTAGTGTAATTACCAGGGTGTTTTAGGAATTCAACAATCTCTTGAACCTCCTCCTTAGCCTCCGACAATCCAGCAACATCCTTAAAGGTAACTTTGGTACCCGAGTCCTTGTCAAACAATTGAGCTTTTGCTTTACCTACACTGAAGATTCCGCCTGCACCTCCTCCTGCACCTCCACCTTGCATTCGGCGCATCATCCAAATCCAGAAAAAGATTAAAAGTAGAAAAGGTGCAAAAGATAATATTGATTTCCAAAACTCAGAGCTAGGCTCAAAGTCTAGCTTTACGTCGTATCCCTTCTCGTCAATAACACCTTGAATAAATTCTGCTGCACCTTGTGGTGTAGATGTATTAACGCTGATGTAAGGATTATTCTTAAACTTATCTGCATCATCACCAAAAACATAGTTTACAGATTCAGCTCTAACCTTAGCATCAGCTGTGGTTTTATTATTATATACTAATATGCTCTCAAGTCTATTGTCTTTTACATATTCTTGAAATTCAGACCAATTTACCTTCTTGACAGTTTTGTTTTGTCCAAAAACAAGCATCCCTATCAATCCCATCGATAAGATTAAATAAATCCAATAAACATTGAAGGGCTTATTAGAGTTTGGACCACCCATACCACCGGGTCGTAACGGTCGAAGGGGTCTATTATTTTGAGAGTTTTTCTTTTTATTGTCCATTAAATGTTTCCTATAATTTTCTGATAAATATATGTAACAATTATATTGATAATATGTTTTAATCTAAAGATGGTATAACTTCCAAAGGAGCGTCTTCCCAAAGATGATCAATATTGTAATAGCTTCTTAAATCGGGCAAGAATATATGCACAATTACATCACCATAATCAATACCAATCCATTCAGCCTCTCGCTGCCCTTGAACTCTTATAGGGCTCTCATGAGCTTTCTTTTTTACTATTGCCTCAACTGATTCGGCAATCGATGCAACTTGAGATGGAGTATTACCTTCGCAAATAATAAAGTAATCACAAACAACACCTGGAATTCCTAGAAGCTCAATCTTGGCAATCTTCTTACCCTTTTTCTCTTGAATCCCTTCAATTATACTATTCAGTAATAAATTAATTTCTTTCATTCGTCGAATTAAAATGTTAGATGTACAAAGATAGTCTCTTTTTAGCTATCAAGTACATAATAATGAGTGCAAAAAGAATGCCAAACCATTCATACCCATAATTTATTACTACCTTTTTAGTATAATGAATTAGAACGATAAACTCATTTGCTTATCAATTAAATTAAAACTAGATCTATGATACTTTGTCACTCCGTATTTCAGAATTGCCTTTCGATGTCCTTTGGTAGGATATCCTTTATTTGTTTTCCATTCATATTCAGGATGCTCAAAATCAATTTTTGCCATGTATTCATCACGGTATGTTTTTGCTAGAATCGAGGCTGCTGCAATAGACTTATAATGCCCATCACCACCGACAACACAAGTATATGGGATATCGTTATATGCCCGAAATCTGTTTCCATCAACAAGAATATGTTCAGGGATAATAGGTAATTTCTCAATGGCTTTGTGCATTGCCAATACCGATGCCCACAAAATATTGTGCTCATCTATCTCTTCAGGGGAACAAACTCCTATAGCATATGCAACTGCATTTCGTTCTATTATCTCACGAAGATGAAATCGTTTTTCCTCTGTCAGTTTTTTTGAGTCATTTAAACCTTCACACTCAAATTTTGGCGGAAGAATAACCGCGGCTGCATACACAGGACCTGCAAGACATCCCCTACCTGCCTCATCGCATCCCACCTCCACTTTGTTAACTAGTAAATAATCTTTTAGTTTTACAATTGAACTCATCTCAATTCTATTTTCAATTTATTATCAGATGGTGGATAATCAATACTAAAAGTTGAAGGGTCAAAGTTATCATCATCCATAACTTTTGCAAACCTCTGAATAATTTTATAAGTATCAGGAGATATCTCCTCATCACCAGCAGCGTGCAATACACTCATTCTTGTTAGTAACTCAACCAACACCTCACTCGTCTCATTTGGCAATGACATTCCCATACTTTTTATTCTATTTGAAATAGCTGATCGAGCTATCCTCTCGTGTATTTTCATAAACCTATCAGTTAGATTGGGCTCCGACTCTACTTCACTTATAAAGTGAGTTTCTATATCAAGCGTATTACCAATTAAATTAATAATACGATAAGGAAATGGGTATTGAGCTAGGCTACCTGTTTCAACATCAAAGACTGTATTTCCTTCAGGTGTAGTAAATGATGTGACATCATTAGCATGAAAGTGCCCAGTAAAAACAACTCTTAGTCCAGCATTAGCAAGTATTCTTGCATTCATCTCCCAATCATCTATTAAGTAGTCAGAAAAAAAAGTTGACTGGTATGGAAGGTGCTCTACGAGACCATGATGCATCATACCAAGAACAGTAACGCCTTTACTTTTGGCTTCCTCTAAGATATCTAGTACCCACTCCATTGTTTCGGATGAAATTCTACCTCTAGAAATGGACGATTTCTCATACTCTTTATATAGATTAGTATCTAAAGCCAACAGCCAAGTAGATTTATCTATTTCAGCAAGATAGCTTAATGAATTTCTATCCTTCATAATCATATTATTGTATCCAAAGGAATTATACAAACTCATAAATTGATTATCAGTGATAGACTCAACAAGTTTCGGAGTATCCCCAATGTATGACACTGAGTTAGGAATATTTACATCATGATTTCCTGGTACTACAAATATTTTAATTCCTTGATTTTTTAAGGGAGTCAAAAGCTGTATCAAATCAATATGACTATCTCTTTCTCCATGATTTGTCAAGTCTCCCGTTATAAATATGGCATCAAATTCTCCAACTAAAATTTCATCTATCACCTTTTGTAGCACTTCATGAAGTACCACCACTTTGCGTCCTGTTCTAGCTTCATAATTGGATAAAGCCTCTCCATTATCTATCAGTCTAGGCGATAAAAAATGCAAATCTGATAAAACTGCTATTCTTAGCGACTGTGAATGGATATCACTAATCAGTATAATCGATAAAAATAATAGTATAAGCCTTAATTGCCTCATTTCATATTAATGCTTTGTTATTATTGGTTTAGTTTGTACTCAACATAATAAGAAAATCAGTAAATCCAACTATACATTAGATTTACTGATTTTATCACTTATCTTTGTTATTCATCAGTCCTATCAATAACAAAAATCCAACTATTTATTGCCACATATTTTCCTATGACTGTAGTAGTCGCTCAATCGACTCAATATCGGAGCGAAAGCCTCTATCAACCTCTGCAAGGTTTTTAATAGTATTATATCCATGCAAAACTGTGGCATGATTACGATTACCCACATGAGAACCAATTTGCGCTAAAGAAAGCTCTGTATGATTTTTGATAAAATACATTGTTACTTGACGAGCTTGCACAATCTCTCTCTTTCTAGAAGCTGATTGAATAAGGTCTTTTTTTACATTATAGAAATTACTTACTACATCCTGAATCTTTTGTACAGTAATCTTTTTCTTCTCAAACTTAATATTCTGCTCCATTACACGGCGCGCTAAAGAGATATTTATCTCACGATTATTTATAATCGAATGCGCCATTAGTGAAACAACAACCCCCTCGAGGTCACGCACGTTTTGAGTTACATTCTCGGCAATATAATCCACAACTTCATCCGAAATTGTTAGACCATCAGTCAAGATTTTATGTTTAAGAATAGTTTTACGTAACTCAATATCTGGACGCTCAAGTTTAACGGACAATCCCCATCTAAAGCGAGTCAACAAACGCTCCTCAACACCTTCCATTTCCATAGGCGAACGGTCGCAAGTCATAACCAACTGCTTATTATTTTGATGCAAGTGATTAAAAATATGGAAGAATGTATTTTGTGTTTTTTCCAATCCCGATAATTCATGGATATCATCAATAATCAATACATCTATATTCTGATAGAAATTTATAAAATCATTAATCGTATTGAAGCGACGTGCATCTGTGTATTGAACTTTGAAAAGATGTGCAGATACATAAAGCACTTTTTTGTCTGGAAACAACTCTAAAACCTCTGAGCCAATAGCATGGCACATATGAGTCTTACCAACACCTGATTTGCCATAAACAAAAAGAGGATTAAATGCTGTTTTAGCAGGATTCATACCCACTGCTTCAGCAGCAGTCCTAGCTAGTCTATTACTTTCTCCTTCAAAGAAATTACTAAAAGAATATCTCGAATTAATTTGTGAGTTGAAATCATAAGTCTCAACTCTATCAAATGGGCTCGGCACTTTAGCAGGAGCATTATTTATTGGCTTTTTGGCGGTTTGAGGAGCTTTTGGCACCCCTCTCATTTCTATAGACAAATTGTTTTCAGACTCTACTAATATACGATAGCTTAATACCGTTCCCTTACCAAAAACTCGATGAAGTGTTTTTTGAATTATATCAATATATTTATCCTCGAGATATTCGTAAAAGAATTGGCTAGGCACTTGTATTGTCAGCACATTACCTTCGTATTTGAAAGGTACAATAGGAGCGAACCAAGTATTATATGCAGCCTCGGGTAAGTTATCTCGTATTATTTCGAGACAGTTATTCCATAAAGTCTTAAAGTCAGTTGTCATTTTAAAATTAAAAGTTGAAATTCTTTTTCCAGTTTTGATACTAATGGAGAATACAAAAATTGCAATAAAAATCGAGATAAAAAAATAAAGATTGTCGTGAAATTATTTGCATTTTAATACTATCCTAACAATCAACACGCTACACACAATATACTCATATATAACTAAATAGAGCAAACCACAAAAAACAACACCCTTAATATCAACACATTACACAACAAAGAAAGTAATAGTTTCTCAGAAAACAACATTACCGTTAACAGTAATTAAACTATAAGGGATAGATTATTTTTGTTTAGACATAGGAAAATAAAAATAGAATCAGTCTAAGTTCTTATTCACATCTAATATATTTAAAACAACTTTACTTTTACACTCAAATACTTCTGAGGGTCTTGACGAATTTCATCAAGCAGCTGCGACACAGAAGACAATGTATGAGTCAAACTATCATGTAATTGAGTATTGCTCATTGCCATGCCTATAGAGTTATTGTCACTATTAATCTTATTTGATAGAGATTCTATATTTTCCAAGGTTTTATCAATAGAGCTATATAGTTTTTCTAAATCTAGAGAGCTAAGATTACTTGTCACATCATTTAGATTTTTTGAAATATCCCCAACATTATCGGTGATTTCGGGCATATTCTTATTCAGTGATGTGAGTAAGGTATTAAGTTTCTGTCCACCCTCGTCAAGAGACGAAATAGTAGATCCAATACCTTCTAGAGATTCTATCCACAAATCACTTACCATTAAATCATTTATTGTAACCACGGCCATATTAATATTCTGTAGCAAGGAGTCAGCCCGAGGCAACAATTTACCTACAGATTTAATCATATCATCCTCTCGTTTGCCATAGAGAGTATCCCCTGGAACATAAAATTCATTTGAGCTTGTGTTTACAATAATGCTTGCAGCAGTTGCCCCCAAAAGATCTGATCCGAATTCTATTGTACTACCTACAGGAATCCGATAATTGCCTTCTAAGTTAATACCTACGGCAAACTCTATTGGACTAGAATTAACCATCTTCATATCACTAACTAAGCCTACTTGATATCCATTTACATAGATAGGAGATGAGGTGTAAAGACCTGTTACATCATTGAAGATAACAACATACCTGTTTTGCTTCTTCAGAACATTTACTCCTTTCAAGAAGTTAACTCCAAAGTATACAAGCACTAGCGCCACTAAAAAAGAGACACCTATTATAAGATTTCTTGAATATTTATTTTGCATAACTTATTTATTATCTAATTCTCTCGCCATTGACAAACTCGATTATAAAAGCATCTTTGAATAGCTTTTTTACTTTATTCAAATCTCTTTTAATTTGCTCTGGACTATCAGTACTACCATAGGTATATTTATATGTATTGCCATCTAAATAAAAGCTGACAGGATTCAAACCCTTAAGTTTAGACGAATTATTAGCCAGTTTGCGTGGAGAAGTCAAAAACTGCACTCTATATTCAGATTTTGTATCAACAGCAGTATTATTGCTAGCAGTTGACGCCTGACTTAAACCGCCATTATTATTTATATTACCAAGTATGTTATTTTTCTTATCATACTCATGCTTATAGTCTTTAAAAGCAAGATACACAGAATTAGCAAGAGATGTCTGACCGTTAGCAGATTTCATAAATCGTTCATCATCTGCGTTGGTAATGTACCCTAACTCAACCAACACACTTGGCATCCCAACCTCTCGAAGCACCAAAAAACCAGCTTGCCTTACATTTCTATTTATTCTTTTCGAGTTGTTTACTAATCTATTTTGTACTAATGTGGCAAAACTAACACTCTGTTGAAGATACTGGTCAGCCATAAACTCAAACATTATATATGATTCAGGCTCGTTAGGATCAAACCCCTGATATTTAGTCGTGTAGTCTTGCTCATACAAAATCACAGAGTTTTCCGACTTTGCTACCTCTAAGTTATCACTACTTCGATGCAAGCCCAACACAAATGTTTCAACACCTTGAGGAGACCTTTTTCTTTTATCCAAAGCATTACAGTGCAACGATATAAACAAATCAGCATGCGCTTTATTAGCTACCTCAGCCCTCTTATTTAGCTCCACAAACCTATCGGTATCTCTAGTGTAGATAATTCTAACATCATTATGGTTTTTCTTAATCATCTCACCCAGTTTCTTTCCCACTCCCAACACTATATCTTTCTCTTTGGAAGTAGAACCAATAGCTCCAGGATCTTTCCCTCCATGCCCAGGATCAATCACTACAGTAAATTGTTTATTTTGTGCAAATGCCAAGTTTGACATACCCATGCAAATGATTGAGAATATCGCTACTACTAGTATTTTGGATATATGCCTCATGCTTATCGTATCGTTTTGTTTAGATACAAAAATAGATAATTATTTCATACAAAAAACTTATTGTTTGAGCTATATGGCCTATTTAACAATAAAAAAGAGCCGTATCAACGTTGACACAGCTCTTTTACAACAAAACTATCTGGTTTCGTTGATATATTAATTCAATAGTTCGGCAAGCTTATCATGAAGTGCTTGTCCTCTCAAATCTTTAGCGATAATGTTTCCTTCACCATCAAGCAATACTGTATGAGGAATACCACGGAAAGCATAAAGGCTTACAACAGGAGTATCCCAGAATTTAAGATCCGACATTTGTGGCCAGGTCATATTCAAATCTGATAAACCTTTTTCCCATGATTCTTGATCTCTATCAAGTGACACACCTACAATTTCAAAACCTTTATCTTTAAACTCTTTGTATGCTTCAACTACATTTGGCATCTCTTGACGACATGGTCCACACCATGCAGCCCAAAAGTCAATCAAAACAACATTTCCTTTACCTGCATAATCTGAAAGAGAAACATCATTTCCAGCAGGATCTTTCATAGTGAAATCTTGAAATTTTTGTCCTATAGCTACTCTTTTAGCATTCTCAAGTTTCTCAATAATTGCTTGAACCTCTGTTCTTGACTTGTAATTTTCGTCAGCAAGCGCTAGAATTTCTTCTTGCATTTCTGGCTCATACGCGGGTGCATTAGTAATAAACATAAATTTACCCAGCTCATTGTCCATATTTGACTTTATAAAATCAGCTGTCATTGTAGATAGTTCCTCTTGTATAGAATTAAATTTACCTACAAGCTCCTCTTCAAGCTCTGGAGTCATTGTACCCTCTTGGCTTGCAGATTGAAACTGTTGTGAGATTGCCATAATATCTTTTTGCTTCTCACTTATTTTTGCTTCATGATTCGTCAAGGCATCATTTAATTTGGTGCCCGTAACTTCGATTTTTTCATTATCAATAGCTACTTTAATATTTCCTGGCTCCAACACTATTGATGACATCATTCTGCCAGCAACTTGAGGATCAAGAGATAAATATCTAACTTGCACCTCATCAGCATTGCCCGTTAGCTCAAACTTACCATCAGTAACAATTGCGCTGTCAAGCGTGTTAATATCGCGACCTTTTACTTCTTGAAGATATACATAAGTATCTTCAGCTTCAGGAATTTCTACAGTACCGTTAATTTTATAGCCAGTTCCTGTCGAGCATGATACCATGAACGCAACAACAGCTATTAGAATAGAAAATTTTCTCATACTTTTTCTTTTTGTGATTAATAGTTTAATTGTAAACACAAAGATAATTAGAATATTAAGACAGCATATTATTTTTGTGTATATTTGTTGATTTCGCTACACTTTTCATATTTACAAAGATGTTTAGATATAAACAAATCAACAATTAACCACACATATCAAGACGAAGCACAAACATGATAAAGCAGTTAAGCCACTATTCCTCTTCTTCTTTTTCTAGTTAGAAAGAAGTGATTTACCATAAATTATTTGTGATAAGCCTTAATTCCGCAAGTAACTTCTTGCAATAAATAAGCAAGGCAATGATTTTACCAAATCATGGCATATTTTCATCTATTTTGTTTTACGGTGACTCGCTTATGGCATAAATAGGGGATTGCTTTGCAGATTTGACCCATTTATGGCGTAAATTCATCTATTTTATTTTGCGATGACTCGTTTATGGCATAAATGGGG
>CAYTQG010000036.1:0-23511 GCA_964439965.1 uncultured Proteiniphilum sp. | reverse complement strand
GTAAGTGTATCGTGTTCGAAGGATGATTCGGACATTCCTGAAACAGAAAAACCAACTAATGAAATTAATGTAGTTTCTCAATTTGTATATGATGGCTTATCAAACTTTTATCTTTGGAATGATAAAATGGTGAGCAAGACGCCAACCCCAAAAGATAATGATCCTAAAGCCTATTTCGAAAGCGTATTATATGAACCAACCGATAAATGGTCGTGGATTACGGACGACGTGGATGAGCTACTTGCAGACTTTGAAGGTGAATCAATGGATGCATTTGGATTTAACCCGGTGGCATTATGGCTAGATTCAAACAAGAAGCAACTAATTGGATTTGTAAGATACGTATATCCAAATACACCTGCCGAAGAGGTTGGATTAAAGCGTGGTGATGTGATAACTAAAATTAATGGCCAAAACATTACTTTAGACAACTATATGACCTTGTATGGAGCTACTTCCAAAACTACATTTACAGTATTGGACAAAGATCTTGAAAATCAGAAATCCGTTGAAATAACGCCTCGTTTAATTTCTACAGATCCAGTATTATTTTATGATGTATATGACAATTTGGATGAAAGTAAAAAAATCGGATATCTTTTCTATACTGGCTATATAGCCAATTATAACAACAGCCTATATGCGGCATTTGAAAAGTTCAAAGACGAGGGAGTTACCGATTTGGTTTTAGACCTTCGCTATAATCCAGGGGGTAGTGTAAGTGCCGCAGGATATTTGTTGTCTCTAATAGCACCAAAATCGTATGTAGAAAGCAAATCTGTATTCACAACAATGAGTTACAATTCATTTGTAAATGCAGCATACGATAATAATAAATGGGAAAGATCTGATAGATTGGGAACATATAACTCTAAGACAGAGAATAATCCATTAAATGTAAATCTTGACCTTGACAAGGTTTATATAATTGCCACAAATAGTTCTGCTTCGGCATCAGAGCTTACAACATTCTGCTTAAGACCATTTATGGAAGTAGTTCACATTGGCGAAGATACTTCTGGAAAATATACTGCATCGTGGACAATTCACCCATACGACAACTATGGAGGATCAGTTCAACCAATATATAAAGAAGAATCAATAAACAGAGCTGATAAGCAAAAACTGAAAAATTGGGCTATGCAACCAATAGTGGGAAGATATACCGATAAAGATGGAAAGGACTTTGTAGCTGAGGGTACGCTTACACCAAACTATCCTATTGAAACACAAGAAAAGAGTACAGAGACATGGAAAGATATTGGCGACCCAGAGGATTATCTTTTTGCTAAAGCTATTTCACTTATTACTGGCAAACCGTATGATGAAACTAAATTTAGAGCAAGTACGGCAATTGCAGTTGAAACAGGGCTTAAATCACGTCAAGAAGAAAGAAGAAGTAGAGCTGTACTACTTGACAATGCTCCTATTGTAATAGAGTAGAACTAGATAATGTATTATATAAAAAATGGTAGCAAAGTGATTTGCTACCATTTTTTTATATTTACAAATGAACAGGAATGTTCTTTATTAATTCATTATCTAACGAAATATATTTAATGTACTCATCTCTTTCTAGTGCATTTTGAAGTGCTTCATCTTTTTCCTTTTTTAGACGTTTTATTCTTTTGTCCTTATTACAAAGAAAACACTTGTCAGCCTTATAAACTTTGAAAATATAATCTAGCTCAATCTGTTTAATCTGCTCTGCCTTAACATCACTAAATTGTATGATTTCTTGCATCTTCTCAACTTTATATTCAACCGATTGCTTTAGTGCTTTTTCAACATCTCCATTTGTCGCGGCATTTAGGAATATGGTAAGCGAGACTATAAATGTCATAAAAATTGTGAGTCTTAATCTTTTCATTTCTTTCTTGTTTTGTTGTTACATAGCTGACTTTAATACCATTGATTAGTTTAACATCTTTATCAAATTAATTATCTTTGTAGTAAAATCGAAATAAGAATAAAATGACATATAAAGGAGAGCTACGCAAGATGCCATCCATCCTGAAAGAAGATGGCAATGTTGAATATTCAATGTCATTGTTTGACACTGAAACCCAAACATGGCAAACAATAGCGATGAATGAAATTATTGGCAAAGAAATTAATGTAATCTTTGAGGGGAATATTTACTGCATTGATTGTGGACGAAAGACTAGCAAATCGTTTGCTCAAGGATTTTGTTTTCCATGTTTTAAAAACTCGCCAAACAACTCAGAGTGTATAATTCGTCCTGAATTATGTAAAGCACATTTGGGAGAAGGGAGGGACCCACAATGGGAGGAAGAACATCACAACAAACCACACTATGTGTATCTGGCAGCTACCGACAAGGTGAAAGTGGGTGTAACACGTGATAGTCAGGTACCCACAAGATGGATTGATCAGGGAGCTAGCTCGGCTATAAAACTAGCTAAAACTCCTAATAGATACTTGGCTGGTGTAATAGAAGTAGCACTAAAGGATACCTTTGATGATAAAACTAACTGGCGCTCGATGTTGCAAAACAAGATTGATGATACTATAGACTTACTTGAAACTAAACATGAGCTTGAGAAAATACTTCCAGATGATATAATTGAACATATTTGTGATGAAGACGATATTACTCATATCGAATATCCCGTGATAGAATATCCAAAGAAAATAATGAATATTAATCTTGACAAAGAACAATCATTTTCTGGTAAACTGAACGGAATAAAGGGTCAGTATCTGCTTCTTGATGAGGGAAGAGTAATAAACATCAGAAAATATGCAGGCTATCAAGTTAGTATAGAAGTATAATATACTAAATAAAAAAGGTGTGGAGATTTATTCAAGAAACACTCCACACCTATATTATATAAGTATATTTCTATCCTAAGTTATACTGATCTTCAATACCATCTAATATACCAAACAGCTCTTCAAGCGTATTAGCGCGTAGCATAGCAATGCGGGTAGGCTTGAAATCAGGAATTCCCTTAAATATAGGCGAAGCTGCAAGGTGTCGCCTCATATGCAATATACCTCTAACCTCATCTATTCGCTCAACACTCTCTTTCACCTGTCGCTTCAATACATTAAGATAATAAGAGAATGATTCTGGCTGTAGTTCTTCACCTGTTTCAAGGAAATGTTTCACTTCACTAAAAATCCATGGTGCACCAAAGCTGGCTCGTCCAATCATTATTGCATCAACTCCCGTTTCATCAAATCGCTGCTTAGCTATTTGTGGAGTTGTAACATCACCATTTCCAATAATAGGAATATGCATACGCTGATTATTCTTCACATCTCCTATTAATGTCCAATCGGCTTCGCCTTTATATTGTTGGCTACGAGTGCGACCATGAATAGCTAAGGCAACAATGCCAGTATCCTGAAGTTCCTCAGCTAAATCAACAATTATCTTACTATCATCGTCCCATCCCAATCGAGTTTTAACACTAACTGGTAGCTTGACAGCGTCAACCACCCGCTTAGTAATCTCAATCATCATATCGGGAGTTTTAAGCATACCCGATCCAGCGCCTCTACCTGCAACCTTCTTTGCAGGGCATCCAAAGTTGATATCTATCAAATCAGGATTTGCCTCCTCGCATATCTGTGCAGCCTCTGCCATCGAGTCTGGATCATTACCATATATCTGGATTGCTACTGGGCGTTCGTCCTCAGATATTGTAAGCTTTTCTTTTGTCTTTCTTACGTGTCGAATTAATGCATCACTCGACACAAATTCGGTATATACCATATCTGCTCCAAACTCTTTGCACAAAAGTCTGAAACCTATATCTGTAACATCTTCCATCGGTGCTAGGAAGACTGGATATTTAGGAAATTCTATATTAGCTATTTTCATTTATTATATTGGTGAAGTGCTTCACTCCATTCTGCTTCTTTAAAACCTACCAAAACAAACTTATCCGAAACTAGCACAGGTCTTTTCACAAGCATACCATCCGATGCTAAAAGTTTGATAAGTTCATCTTGCGAAGCAGTTTTCACAACTTCTTTCAGATTATTTTCTCTATATACCTTGCCAGAGGTGTTGAAGAACTTTTGAATAGGAAGTTTGCTACGCTCTATCCACTCCTGTAGCTCTACTGCTGTTGGATTTTCTTCAACGATGTGGCGCGATTCAACTTCAACATTATTTTCTTGCAACCATTTTGCCGCCTTGCGACAAGTTCCACATTTTGGATATTGAACAAATAACAGATTCATCTTTAAATTGTTTTACTGTGAATTTAAAATTTGATATTAATATTATTTAGTCTGATAGGTGAAACCGATGACTCGGTATCAGTTGCATGCAAACTTATCTGCCCTTCCGCCATCACTGGACGCAATTTAAGGGTATGAATAGTCCACTCGGTTAATGGCTTAATGGAATAAGAGATATTCTTTTCAAATCCATTGTAGTATTTTATTACAAGCTGGTTGTTGCCTTTTTTAAGTGGAAGTAAAACGATTTCAGTTTGCGACTTTATTCTTTCTGGCGAGAAATGAGCTGTAATGTATTCTCCATTCAATAGAATATAAGCAGCATTGCCTGTCTCAACCTCTATAGCAATTGTCTGCTCGCGGTTTGACTCTATCTCTTGAAGCAACACAAAGCTTGCTCTTGGCAATATAGGCTCTGAAATACTTTTACCATATTCAAAACCATCAACTTTTGTCCACTCTTTAGCTCCCTGCACTTCTATAATGCTTTTTCCCTCTTCGGGCATTGAGCCAAACACGCCTCTGCCAGGCTTGCGATAAAGATCTCCCCATTGAACGCTTTTCTCATTTAGCTTTTCAAGCTTCGAGGTAGATGGAGTAAGGGTAAAGTCTTGAGTAAACTTTGAACCATCTGTATAGGTTATCAACTCTAGTTTACGCCCAACCTCGCTATCAGTAAATAATACTTGAGGTGTTATTCGCCTTTGCTTCTTATTTTTTAAAGTCCAATCATATCCTATCAAGCTTTTATATCCTGCATAGTAGTTAAGGCTTGAATGTCCAAACAATGGGTTTGAGTTTTGTGGAGTCAGTAATCCTTTTGAAACAATTGATGAAGGAATAGTAGAAAAATCACTTTCAAACTCAATCTTTAAAACAGGCATTGATTCATTAAGTGATACATTACCTAAGTCAACAACCATTGAGTTTCCTTTTTGTGAAAAACCAATACTCTCCTCCGATGATAGTATAGAAACATCTTTCACTTGTCCGTCAAATCCATCGATATATAGTTTATTGTCCGCTGGCATATTACTTACGAATGAATATAAGCTATTCCCTTTAGTAGTCATATCACCAAAATCAAATGGATGATCGAAAGGGTTTGATTGTGAAGCATAAATAGCTTCCGAATTATCGCTAACCCACTGCCCTATCCCTAGTAGAACATCACGCTCAAACTCCACAATAGATCCATCTCCACGTGGTCCGATATTTAAAAGGAAATTACCACCTCTACTTATAACTTTAACTAGGCTTGCAATTTTCTCATCAACCTTATCTTTAACTTCGCCTCGCTCTTGCCAAGAACGATAGCCCCACGTTTCATCAAAAATTGATGCAGCTGTTTGCCAAGGCACTCCGAGCTTATAATCTGGATACTCGTTATCTGCCATCACTGCAAAGTCAACATAGTCATTACCTAATCTACCACTAATCATACAACCAGGTTGTAGTCTGTTTACCACCTCATACAAGCCTTTACTTTGCTCAGGAGTAAGCGAACCCATATCAAACCAAATTTCTGAAATAGGACCATAGTTTGTCATTATCTCTTCAACTTGCTTAATGTTGAACTCATAGTGCTCAGGTGTTAGAGGGTCGGCATTGTGACTAGAGATAGGATATGCTTGAGGATAGTGCCAGTCGATTAACGAATAATATACCCCAAATCCTATTCCACCACGCTCACATGCCTCAGCAAGTTCCTTCATTAAGTCCCTTCCATATGGAGTAGCATCGACAATATTAAAGTCGGTATATTTTGAATGATACATACAAAATCCATCATGATGCTTGGATGTGATAACAATTGATTTCATACCGGCATCTTTAGCCAACTGAACCACTTCGTCTGGATTCCACTCTGTGGGATTGAATTTTGAGGCTGTATTACCATACCAGTCACTAAAAATTCCGGCAAACGATTGTATTTGTTCGCTATAGCCACGCTCTACAGGCTTTCCGTCATACACTCCTCCATATTCAGAATATAATCCGAAGTGGATAAAC
The DNA here is from genome assembly GCA_964439965.1 of uncultured Proteiniphilum sp. GTDB lineage: Bacteria > Bacteroidota > Bacteroidia > Bacteroidales > Dysgonomonadaceae > Petrimonas. The sequence continues at coordinate 17,280 of CAYTQG010000036.1, read as the reverse complement.
ATTGAATACTTTTGGTCAAGCCACGTTTGTGAAGGCTTTTGTTGTGCAAAGAGCAAGGATGCTACACTTAAATAAACAAGCAACATTCTCAGTTTCATATCATCATTTTTTATAGTTATTTCAGAGGCGCCGTCTTAAAATACAAACCTTTAAAGGGTATATTTTTTGACACAGCAAAAATATACAAATAAGCCAATACTAACAAATTAGGCACAACAACTTAAAAAGTCATTGTGCCTTTAAAAATAAACTCTTAATAATTTATAGCTGGCTTTTTATTTCTCTAGAATGCTTGTTCTATCTCATCTATCATCATATTAACAGAGGTAATGCCACCACCTGCTAGATACCATGTTTCAGGATTTAGATATATAATTCTATTATTTTGTGATGCTTTAGTCTGCTTTACCAACATATTCTCTACGCTCTCCTTATCCATCACATCATTGCCCACAACCATACTTCTGTCAACAATAAAAATAATATCAGGATTTACCTTTTGAACATATTCGCTTGATACAGGGTTTCCATGAATATGAGTTCCTAGTCCCTCTTCAGCTTGCTGCACACCCAATACGTCATGAATAATTCCAAAGCGAGAGCCACTTCCATATGCACTAAATCTACCTCTATTGTGCAACAATATTAATCCTTTAGATTGGTCAGCCTCTACTTTAGCTCGAACACTATTCACGCGCTCTACAATTTTGTCGTATGCCTCATCATATTCAGCCTCTTTATCGAAAATACGACCATAGTCATTCAGATTCTCTTTAAATGTTTCTAGGAAATTATCTGAATCAATTACAGTTGTAAGAATTACAGGAGCAATTGCCGAAAGCTGATCATAGAAATCATTCAATCTGCCACCAATAATGATAAGATCAGGGTTTGCAGAATTTATCTTTTCTAAATCCACCTCTACTGCTGTACCAACATCAACAATAGATGCATCATCTTTATATTTACTTAAATGACTTGGCAATCCAGTTTTAGGTATTGCCACAGGTTTAACTCCTATATAATCAAGATTCTCGAGTGCCGAAAAATCAAGTGCAACTACTCTTTTGGGATTTTCAGGTACCTCGGTGGTTCCTAATGGATGTACAATAGCTACAGTTTCTCCTTCAACTGAACTTTTCTTTTGCTGGCCGTCACCACATGATGCAAAGCCCACAAGCAATCCTATTGCAAAAACTAATGATATTATATTCTTTTTCATACGATTATTTATTAGCTAGTATTTTATTAGTTATAAAAATTACATATTCTTTTTTTATCAACCTCGCAAATGGTAATACGTAGGTCAAACACATCTTTCAAAACAGTTTCATTTATTATGCTATCAGTTGCACCAGCATATCTCACCTTCCCATCTTTCAAGGCAATAATATGATCTGAATAGTTAGATGCAAAGTTTATATCATGCAGAACAATGATAATAGTTTTACCTAACTCATCGGCAAGTCTGCGCAAAGTCCTCATTGTTTGCACCGAGTGTCGCATATCTAAGTTGTTGAGCGGCTCGTCAAGCAATACATATTCAGTATCCTGAGCCACCACCATAGCCATATAGGCACGTTGTTTTTGCCCACCACTAAGTTCGTCGATAAAAGCATTTTCAATATCTTTCAAGTCTAGATATTCAATCGCTTTATCTACCTTCTCTATATCTTCATCCGTAAGCTTATCTTGCGAATATGGAAAGCGACCAAATGACACCAATTCTCGTACGGTAAGCTTCAAGCGAACGTGGTTCGATTGTTTGAGAATGGATAATCGTTGAGCAAGCATTTTATTTTTATATTCTGTTACATTTTTATCATCTACCATCACAATTCCGCCATCTTGAGAAAGTAATCGGCTGATAATTGATAAAAGTGTACTTTTTCCTGCCCCATTGCTGCCTATAAGCGAAGTCACTTTTCCTTTTGGAAATTGCAAATCGACACCATCTAAAACAATCTTTTTTCCGTATTGTTTTGATATTTCTTTTACTTCAATCATAGCTTTTTCACCCTTAATAATAAGTACATAAAATAAACTCCACCAACCATATTAATAATAGCGCTAACTGGAATAGTAAGGTGGAAGAAGCGCTCCATTATAAACTGTCCCCCAATTAGTGTAACGGCTGTCACAAGTATTGCAGCTGATATCACTATGCTGTGTTTATACGTTTTAAAAATCTCATATGTGAGATTAGAAACTAATAGTCCTAAGAATGTGATCGGTCCCACCAAAGCAGTTGACACTGAAGCCAGAATAGCGATAATAACCAAAAACAACTTCACCTTACTATTGTAGTTAACACCAAGGTTTATTGCTTGATCTCTTCCTAGAGCCATTATATCCAGATACTTTGTGATTCTAAATCCAAACACCAAAATAAGGGCAGTCAAAATCCCTGAGGGCCACAGCAGACTTGTATTTACCTTATTGAATGTTGCAAACATCTTGCCTTGAACAATAAAATAATCATTAGGGTCTATAAGAAGTTGCATAAAGGAACTAAGACTATTGAACAAAGTGCCCATGATAATACCAACAAGTAACAGTAGGTAAAGGTTGTCTTTGCCCTTTTTATAAATCATAATATAAAGCAAAAATGCAAACCCAATCATGGTTACGACCGATAGTAGAAAATTGCCCATATTACCTAGTACCTTGAATGTACTATCGCTATATACAAAAACTATTACTGTTTGCAATAAAAGATATACCGATTCGAAACCCATAATAGAGGGAGTCAGAATACGATTATTAGTAATAGTTTGAAAAGCAACTGTAGAATATGCCACACTAGCCGAAACAATCAGTATTGCTACCAATTTAAGTGATCTTAATTTAAGCGCAAACTCCCAATTACCACCTATACCATAAAACAAGAACAATGCTATCGATATTAGAAGCAATGCTGATACTATTATATAATTTCTTTTTATAGTTTTCATCGCCTTCTCAATATCATAATTAAAAATATAACTGCACCGATTATGCTAACCGTAACACCAATTGGAACTTCATAAGGATATATAACGATACGCCCGATGATATCGGAAATCAGCAAAAATATAGCTCCCGTAAGTGCTACATATGGCAAGGTTTTCTTAAGGTTATCACCAAACATTAGGCTCACGATATTTGGAACTATCAATCCTAAAAACGGAATCACACCAGCCGTAATCACAACCGAGCTAACCGTAAGCGATACACAAAACAGACCTATATTCATTACTGCTTTATAGTTGAGCCCAAGATTTTTAGAAAAATCCTCACCCATACCTATAACCGTAAACTTGTTTGCATAAAGGTAAGTAACCGCTATTGCTGGGAGACTCAAGTATATAAGTTCATAACGCCCCTGCAAAACTCCCGAGAAATCACCTATCATCCACGCATTAGTATCCTGCACAATATTAAGCCTAACAGCAAAGAATGTTGATAAAGAGCCTATAATGCCACCAAACATTAAACCTACAATTGGCACAAACACCACGTTGCGATGACGAATCCGTCTCACAATACCTAAAAATATAATACTGGCAAGAAATGTAAATAAGAATGCAAAAAGCATCTTCATGGCCGTACCTGCAGTTGGTATTAAGATTAAAAACATCAGAAGTCCCATCTTTGCTGCATCAAGCGTACCCGCAGTTGTAGGTGCCACAAACTTGTTTTGTGTCATCTGCTGCATTATGACTCCCGAAATACTCATTCCCACACCAGCAAGAATCAATGCTACTGTTCGGGGAATTCTGCTGATCATTATCAGCGATAGCTTTTCGCTATCCATGCTGATAATGTCTGCAATTGTTATGTCTGCCACTCCTACAAAAACTGAAATACTTGCAACAATCAGTAATACAAGAGTGAATATTATTGTTCTCAACTAATTATCTCTTTTATAAGTTACCAAAGTAGAGCGTAATAACCATCTCAATCTCCAAGATAGTTCTCTACTATGATACAAAGATAGGAGTGATGTGTCACACTATCAATACCTATAAATGAGTATTATTTGGGGTTTTATACCCCGATATAGTGATACTATTTATATTTAGCCCACTTGAACATCTCCTTCAAAGTAACTTTTTTCCCATACATCAATATACCCACGCGGTATATCTTAGCAGCAAAGCGAGAGATAATGATAAAAGTGCCAAATAATAACACTATCGATAACAGCTTCTCCCACAAAGGAATTCCAAACGGAATGCGCACCATCATTACTATTGGCGAGCTAAATGGAATAAGGGAGGCCCAGAAGGCAAGTGGCCCATCAGGGTTTTCGATACTATAAATACCAGCAAAGAATGCAAAAATAATAATTAGTGTAACAGGAAATGTAAACTGAGAAACATCCTCATCACTATCAACTCCAGAAGCAAACATAGCAAAAATTGAAGCGTATAGGATATATCCCCCTATAAAGTATATCAGAAAATAAAAGCCTATTTCAAACCAGTTTATGCTCATTATATTTTCCATTGCTTTTGCCATATCTGCACTTGATATCCCTTGAGTATTAGCCATCATAGCAGCAGATTGGTCGGGCATTGCAACGAACAGAGATACAATACTAAACAGTCCACCCGCTAATACACCCCAAATTACCAACTGAGTGATACCTACAAGACCAACACCTATTATTTTCCCAGTCAATAGTTTAACCGGCTTTATAGATGATACCATAACCTCAACAATTCGGCTCTTTTTCTCTTCTAGCACACTCTGCATTACCATACTACCATACATCAAAATAAACATATAAATCAATATTGTAAATGCCATTCCGATTATTGTAGCCATCATTGTGGATGATTCTGCAACATTTCCATCACTCGACATCCTCATAGTACGCAAAGAAACCGACCCACCCTCTTTTATAATTGATCTTACCTCAGCCACAGCCTCCGAGTTTATATTGCTTTTGGCTGTCAAATCGTCCAATCGCTGTTGTGTTACTTTTTCATTAAGATTTCTCTCAATTAGAGACTGTAAATCGCTGGGTACTTGCTTCTCTGACAATATCGAAACAGCTTTTGGACGCACATTCAAATCATCAGTAATTTGTAGTATTGCGAATATATCTTTACCCAACTTGCTCTCGGCCTCATGTTTCTCTTCTGAGTTTATTTCCTTAAATTCATATCTATCGGTTGATTTCAGCAGAGGGGCATAAATTCCAGTATTATCTATTACGGCAACACTTTTTACACCACTCTCATTGATACTTGCAAGCCAGATAGGCAAAAAAGCCATTGCCACCATCAAAAACGGCATTAGAAGTGTAAGGATAATAAACGATTTCTTCTTAATTCGTGTTAGATATTCTCTCTGTATAACTAAACTTAAAGTATTCATAATTGATATATAGTATTTTATATAGATTGTTGATCAATTCTATATAGATTTCACAGTTTTAATAAACACATCATTCATCGTTGGCATTTCTTCTTCGTAACTTACTACATTGTAATAATCAAAAATAAACTTTGCCAATTCATTATTATTTATCGGTGTCTCCTTTTTAAGTCTGATATCGGTAAATTCATGATATCTCTCTTTTGAAATCACACTAAAAGATGGATGATCAATATCAAAGATGCCTCCGTCTATTCTGAATTTAATTATCCCTGGGCTATACTCCTTGCGAATATCGTAAACATTTCCTTGAAGCACTACCTCCGATTTGTTTATCAAAGCAATATTATCACATAACTCCTCCACCGAGCCCATATTATGAGTAGATAAAATTATTGTCTTTCCCTCCTCCTTCAATCGCAGCATCTCGTTCTTGATTAGCTCAGTGTTTACGGGGTCGAAACCACTAAATGGCTCATCGAAGATTAATAAATCTGGATTATGAATTATGGTAGATATAAACTGAACCTTCTGTTGCATACCTTTTGATAACTCTTCAACCCTGCGATTGTACCAATCCATAATTTCGAACCGCTGAAACCAAGTCATGATTTCACGATGAGCATCCTTTTTTGACAAGCCTCTTAATTGAGCCAAATACATAGCATGCTCTCCAACTTTCATTTTTCGATACAATCCTCTTTCCTCAGGAAGATAGCCAATATTTAGGACATCACTTTCATTAGATGGTCGCCCATCAATCAACACTTCGCCACTATCAGGGGCGGTAATTCGTGTTATAATTCGTATAAGAGTAGTCTTACCTGCTCCGTTAGGGCCCAGCAGTCCAAAAACACTACCCTTGGGCACATCAATACTTACCTTATTTAGTGCAAGGTGATTAGAGTATTGTTTAACAACATCATTGGTTTTTAGATACATATTCTAATATTATTATGTGATATCTTTATCCAAACAATTTGGTAAAAGATTAGTTTATACTTTATTTTAATTCATCTATTTTCAAAGATTAATATCTTAGCACTATTCTCTCGCCAAGACTTTTTGCAAGAATCATTTTCAGGTTTTGCAACTCCTTTAGTTCAGCCATCAACTCAAGAATGGTGTCTGCACTAGCCACTTTTATCTTATCTTTCACCTCTTGAATACGCTTCATAACGTAAGCATTCTTAAGCTCAGTAGTGGCACGTATCACCAATTTATCAAGCGAGTTTCGCTCTATAAGCTTCGAGCTCTTGTCATCCTCTTTTTCGCCAATAGATTTTGAGTGTATCTTGCTAAGTTGGTATGGATCGCTTACCAAATCAACGGCTATGCTACTAATTTCGGGATCAATATGATTTACAAAATGCTTTATGGTGTCAAACGCATCCTCATTACGTTTGTTGTATGCTTCTTCAAATATATCTCGATAGATATCGTTTTTGAAGTAATGAACATCATCAAATAAGAACTGATCTCTCAACAAGTCCTCATATATAACTTCGACTACCGAAGGACCATCTTCATGAATCACCTCAACCTCTACAGATTTACCATTCACCAACTTATTTTCCGTATCATATTTTATAAATATTGGCAAAGTTCCATATCTAATTATATATCGTATCAGCTCTTTCTCATAAAAATCGAATGAGGAAGTTGACTTCCTCTTAACTACGGTTTGACTATTAGCAGAGGGCACTACTGCATCTTTAGGTGAATTGGCATTCTGGGTAGCTGACTGATTTCGCTCCTGCTCACTTTTCCTTTTCTCAAATAGTTTACGTCGCAGTTTATTTACCGACGATATAATTACATCCTCGCGAGTGCCGAAAATATTTGCAGTCTCTTTAATATAAATAGAACGCTTGATAGCATCAGGTATTAAAGAGATACTCTCCACAACGTTACTTATCAATCCTGCCCTCTTAATTGGATCATTGGCAGTTTCATCTAAAAGTAGTTGAGTTTTAAAAGAGATAAAGTCCTGCTCATTGTCATCTATAAACTTGTTAAAGCTCTCAGCATTTTGTTTTCTTGCAAATGAGTCGGGGTCCTCACCATCTGGCAATAGCACTACCCACACATTCATTCCACTTTCAAGTAGTAAATCTATTCCCCTCAATGCTGCTGCTATCCCTGCCTTATCTCCATCATACAATACTGTAATATTCTCGGAAAAGCGACGAATCATATTTATTTGTCCCTGAGTGAGTGCCGTACCCGATGATGATACCACATTCTCTACCCCCGCTTGGTGCATAGATAAAACATCAGTATATCCTTCTACTAAGAAGCATTTATCAGCCTTTACTATAGCACTTTTGGCATAGTAAATACCATACAGCTCGCTGCTCTTCGAATATACTTCACTTTCTGGTGAGTTGACATATTTAGCAAGCTTGTCTGACTTTTTTAATATTCGCCCTCCAAAAGCCACAACCTTGCCCGACAAGGTATGAACAGGAAATATCACCCTACCTCGGAACCTATCATATAAGTTGGTGTTGTTTTCTCCACCTCCCGTAAGGCCAGTTTTTATTAAAAACTCCTCTTTATATCCAGCCTGAATGGCAGCCTTAGTAAAAGCATCACGCTCATCAAGGCTATATCCTAATTGAAACTTTTTAATGATATCATCCCTAAATCCTCTTTCGCGGAAATAACTCAACCCCACGGCCTTCCCTTCGTGATGCTCGTTAAGGGTTTTCACAAAATAGTCACGTGCATATTCATTGAGTATAAACATACTCTCTCTATCGCTCTGCGCCTGTTTCTCTTCAGCGGTGTACTCTTTCTCTACTACTTCAATATTATATTTTTTAGCCAAAAACTTTAAAGCTTCGGGGTAGGATAACTGCTCATGCTTCATTATAAAATGAACAGGAGACCCACCAGTTCCACAGGCAAAGCACTTGCAAAGGTTTTTGGCTGGCGATACATAGAACGAGGGAGTACGATCGTCGTGAAAAGGACACAAACCAACATAGTTGACCCCACGCTTACGCAGAGTAACAAAATCTGACACCACCTCAACAATCTGAGCAGCATCATGAATCTTAGCAACTGTAATTTGATCTATCATTTTGGAATGACGAAATTAGTGATTTTATTTATCAAATCGATTTAATTGTAGAAATAAAATAGTACTTTTGTACAAATGAAGCTTTAACTTTATCAAATAAATACAACTTAAAATGAGCACTATTAATTGGTCGGATCTTTCATTTGGATATATCAAAACTGACTACAATGTTAGATCCTATTTTAAAGATGGACAATGGAGTTCGCCCGTTGCTGAAACCTCCGAGTATCTAAACCTACACATGGCAGCCACATGCCTCCATTATGGCCAGGAAGCTTTTGAAGGAATGAAAGCCTTCAAAGGTAAAGATGGAAAAATCCGCGTTTTCAGAATGCGCGACAATGCATTGAGACTACAATCATCATGTCGCGGAATTTTAATGGAAGAATTGCCCGTTGAGCTTTTCGAAGAGATGGTATCAATGGCTATCAAAAAGAACGAACGCTTTGTTCCCCCTTACGAAAGTGGCGCATCATTGTATATTCGTCCGCTACTGATTGGCACCAGCGCACAAGTAGGAGTACGCGCAGCCACCGAATACACATTCCTAATTTTCGTAACACCAGTTGGACCATATTTCAAAGAGGGATTTAAACCCACACCTATGGTTATCCTTCGCGAATATGACAGGGCTGCACCTCAAGGAACAGGTACATTCAAAGTGGGTGGAAACTATGCGGCAAGCCTCACTGCAGGCAATAAAGCTAGCCAGCTTGGTTACTCGGCAGTACTTTACCTTGATGCAAAAGAGAAGAAATATATAGATGAGTGTGGTCCAGCCAACTTTTTTGGAATTAAGGATAACACCTACATTACACCGAAGTCTGAATCTATTTTACCATCTATCACAAACAAAAGCCTTATGCAACTTGCCGAAGATATAGGCTTAAAAGTAGAAAGGCGTCAGGTACCGGTTGAAGAACTTGCCACATTCGAAGAGGCGGGTGCTTGCGGAACTGCTGCTGTTATCAGCCCAATACTTCGTATAGATGATTTGTCGGAAGACAAAACATATCAGTATTGCAAAGATGGAAAAGCGGGACCAATATCCGAGAAACTTTACAACAAGCTTAGAGCCATCCAATATGGTGATGAACCCGATACACATGGTTGGGTTACAATTATAGAATGACACAATCCTATAAAATATACATTTGCAATGAAGACCGAATATTTCTCGGTCTTCATTTTTTTTGCGTTCTTTGCAGTCTAAAAATTCACAGTTCTATATTTCTAAATTAAAACAATATTTTATGCACAAGATAAATATTAATAGCATAATACTATTTATGCTGATAATGCTATCCATCACTACAACATCATGCAACAGCAAAAGCAAAGAAGATAAGCAAACGGACAAACTCACAATAGGCGTGATGTCGTCAATCGATTACTTACCTATTGCCGTAGCCAAAGAAAGAGGATACTTTGATGAGAACAGTTTAGATGTAACTATTCAAAAGTTTTATTCGGCCAACGATAGAGATGCGGCACTTCAAAGTGGCAATCTCGATGGCACAATATTAGACTACACTGGTGGAGCCATTCAGTTGGCAGGCGGCATACCCATCAAATTCGTATCACAATGCGATGGAACTTTCGAAATGATAGTTGCACAAAACAGCAATATTGAGTCTGTAAAGGATTTAAAAGATAAAAACATCGCAATTTCTCGTAACACTGTTATTGACTACTGCACAAGCTTGGCACTAGCTCAAGCTCAGTTATCAATAGAAGATATAACTGCTTCCGAAATTAATAAGATCCCATTGAGATTGGAGATGCTCAACAACTCAAAAATTGACGCTACCATGCTGCCCGACCCGTTTGCCACAATAGCAAAGAGTGAAGGCAACAAATATCTAATTAGTATGGACGATATGCAAGTAAAAGTAACAGGTATTGCATTTCATCAAAAGACTATTGATGAAAAGAAAGAGGCTTTACAGAAACTATATAAGGCATACAACAAGGCTGTGTTAGATTTGAATAGTGAGCCAATAACAAACTTCGAAGACGTATTAATTAAAGAAGTGGGAGTACCTGCTAATTTAGCTTCTAGCATCACCCTACCCCATTTTGAAGCGGCACAACCACCACACGAAGAGGATTTGCTTGGAGTAGAAAAGTGGCTTAAAGAAAAAACTCTTGTTCCTAACGACTTCAACATCGCAGTGCTAGTAGCCACTGGTATTATTGAATAATAAATCAGGAGTAATAAATGCTTACGATAAACAATCTTTCGCTCAGTTTTGATGACACACCCATTTTAAACAACATATCATTCAATATACAAAAAGGTGATATTTTAGCCATAGTGGGGCCATCAGGCTGTGGCAAATCTACAATACTCAACATACTAAGTGGGGTAATAAAGCAATATAGTGGAACAGTGATAGTAAACAACGAGCCACTACACAAACGAGACTTCAAGTGTGGGTATGTGCCACAAACTTTAGGATTATTACCTTGGAAGAGAGTTGAAAACAATATACTACTCCCTTTCAAAATTGATAAAACACTAGAGTATAATAAAAGCAATGTAGAAAAGATTGTTGACGAACTGGATATTAAAGAGCTGCTCAATAGATACCCCACACAATTGAGCGGTGGCCAGCGTCAGCGTGTGGCTCTAGCCCGTGCTTTTGTATCTAGTCCCGACATACTGCTAATGGATGAACCATTTTCGGCATTGGACAGCCTAACGGCCGATAATTCACGCAATCTATTTTTGGATATATGGAAAAGGCACCAAACAACCTCAATTATCACAACTCACAATCTTAATGAAGCAGCCATGCTTGGCAAGTATATACTTTTGTTGAGCAAGCGACCAGCCGAAGTGATGCACTTTATAGAGAATCCATATTTCAACAACGAAAAGCATTCGCACAATGAAGACTTCTACCGATTTGTTGCAAAACTAAAGGACTATTTAAAAGCCACATCACTCTGAAAAAGCTATGACAAATAAAATGCAGAGAACAAAATACAGCTTTAAAGCAAAATCATCTTTCGGCCTACTATTTAGTGGAGTGATTTTATTTAATATAACTTGGTTGGCCCTATCATTATTACTTCAAAACAAGGCACTACCCAGCCCAATTGATGTATATAAAGCAATGCCCAAAATATCATCAGAGGGAATGATACATCACTCAATAGCAAGTTTTGAGAGAGTTGTATGGGGCACCTCTATTTCACTTATTATTGCATTAATTGTTGGAACCATCACTGGCCTAAACAAAAAGGCCAACACCATTATTAATCCACTTTTGTATCTATCATACCCAATCCCCAAATTGGCACTACTACCAATAATAATGATAACCTTTGGCATAGGAGAGGCTACAAAAGTTATAATGATAATTTTAATCATTGTGTTTCAGCTTATAATTTCAGTTCGAGACTCAATACGAAACATCAATAAAGAAAATTTTTATGTACTTACATCTCTTAGAGCTACAAAGATGCAATATATTCAGCATGTAGTGTTTCCAGGTATATTACCCGATATACTATCAGCACTACGTGTTACTATAGGTATCGCCACATCGGTTTTGTTTGTAACCGAAACATTTGGTACCGATAAAGGACTTGGATTTTTTATTGTAGATGCATGGATGCGTATCGACTACATATCAATGTACGCCGGAATCGTGATGATTTCAGTAATTGGCTTTATACTATTTCTTATTATAGATATAGTTGATGCCATTTTTTGTAAATGGAACAAAATACGAACGGGTAATTGAATGCTTAATATCCACAAAGTCTATTCGTCATCTTTCCATCCTGTATATGGATGTATTGAGAGGAAGGAATTGTAATACCGCACATTACCCGTAACCTCCTCGCCCAACCATTCAGGTCTTTGATACTCCTCATCTTCACTTTCAAGCTCCACCTCAGCAAGCAGCAAACCATCATTTTCGCCATGAAACTCATCTACCTCAAAAACATGGTTACCATGCTCAACCAAATATCGCGTTTTATCTAGTAAAGCATCTTCGCACAAAAGGAGCATCTCCTCAGCTTCGGCTATGGGTATTTCATACTCCCATTCATTACGAATAATTGTTCCCTCTTTCACTGCCGTTTTAACGGTTATAAAACCCGCATCACCTTTTACACGAACACGTACCACATTTGCACCCGACAATGCCAGATACCCTTGCTTAATTTTAAAGCTCTTAAATGATTTGGATTTAAACTCGCCACGAACTAAAAATTTTCTCTCTATCTCGTATCCCATAGTATAAAATAATTTGATTATGATTGAAAGTACAATATTACTAAATGATACTGTATATTGAGCTATAGATATAAAAAAACTATGCTTTTGTTTTTCGCGTAATCACTACGAGAAATAAAAAAGCATAGTTAAAGTTTTGGTTAGATTTCATATTTAAATCAATGCGCGTAATTTCTTTTCTCTTATGAAATCACTACAAACTTAATTCTTTCAATGCAAACAGCATATACCTATGGCTATCAAAAGCAAAAAGTGTGGAAAAATTCCACACTTTTGCTTTTTAGTATATAATCGATTTATTTATCACTTTGATTCAGTATGTCGCAAATAACATCTACGGCACAAAGGTTGGTATTTCTCTGATTCGCCAAGCAACACCAACTTATCATCATCAGTCATACGGTGAGTTTGATTGGCAAGAGAACCACACTCCACACATATGGCATGAACTTTAGTTACATCATCGGCAATTGCACACAAGTTAGGCATCGGTCCAAATGGGTTTCTCTTAAAATCCATATCAAGGCCTGCTACTATCACTCTGATACCTTGGTCGGCCAAAGATTGGCATACATTTACCAAACCAGTATCAAAAAATTGCGCCTCATCTATCCCCACTACATCCACATCCGACGACAAAAGCAATATATTGCTTGAGTGCTCTACTGGTGTAGAATGTATTGAGTTTTTATCGTGCGACACCACCTCCTCCTGCGAATATCTAACATCTATTGAAGGCTTAAAAATCTCAACTTTTTGCTTTGCAAAATTGGCACGTCTCAGTCGTCGCAAAAGTTCTTCAGTTTTACCCGAAAACATCGAACCACATATCACCTCTATTCGGCCTACTCGTTGAGTTTCATAAATGCTATTCTCGTTGTACATATATTTTGAAAGTATTAATTTTAGGCTAAACTATTTGCCTGTAACTATTTTTTTTATCTCATTCAGTTTGTTTAGTGCCTCAAGAGGTGTCAGATTATTTACATCAATATTTATTATCTCATCTCTCACCTGGCTAAGAACTGGATCATCGAGCTGAAAAAAGCTTAACTGATAACCCTCTCGTTTCTCTATTATATCTTTAATAGGTTTTTTGATGCCTTGCTGGCGATTGGCCGATTCCATCTGCTCCAATATTGTCTCCGAGCGTTTGGTAATGCTCTGCGGCATTCCAGCCATTTTGGCCACATGAATACCAAAACTATGCTCGCTACCTCCTGCAATAAGCTTTCGTAAGAAAATAACTTTATTATCAGCCTCCTTCACAGCCACATTATAGTTTTTGATTCGTTTAAACGATTTCTCCATCTCATTCAATTCGTGATAGTGAGTTGCAAACAGGGTTTTTGCTCTTGCCTTGGGGTTTTCGTGTATATACTCTACTATCGACCAAGCTATTGAGATGCCATCGTAGGTACTCGTGCCTCGCCCTAGCTCATCAAAGAGTACCAAACTACGATCTGATATATTGTTGATAATATTTGCAGCTTCGTTCATCTCTACCATAAATGTGGATTCGCCAAGAGAAATATTGTCGGATGCACCTACACGCGTAAACACCTTATCAACCAATCCGATATGCGCCGATTGTGCAGGTACGAAACTACCAATCTGCGCCATGATGGTTATCAGTGCGGTTTGTCGCAATAGTGCCGATTTACCAGCCATATTGGGACCAGTAATAATCATTATTTGCTGCGTATCGTTATCCAGATACACATCATTGGCAATATATGCCTCACCAGGTGGCAGCTGTTTTTCTATAACAGGATGTCGCCCCTCTTTTATATCTATTACCTCGCTGTCACTTATATCGGGACGAATATATTTATTATCTCTTGCCACTTTCGAAAACGACAAAAGACAATCGGCTCTTGCCACCACATTAGCATTAATCTGAATAGTAGGAATATATGCAATTAGACTCTCCACGAGCTCACTATATATCTGTGCTTCAAGTACTGCTATCTTTTCCTCAGCACCAAGTATTTTTTCCTCATACTCCTTGAGCTCTTCGGTGATGTATCTCTCGGCACTCACAAGGGTTTGCTTTCGTATCCATGTTTCGGGCACCTTATCTTTATGAGTATTTCTAACTTCGATATAGTACCCAAACACATTATTAAACCCAATCTTTAGTGAAGGGATACCAGTCTCCTCTATCTTGCGCTGTTGCAACTGCAATAAATAATCCTTGCCCGAATATGCTACAGCACGAAGTTCGTCAAGTTGCTCATTCACCCCATTTTTAATTACGCCTCCTTTATTAAGAAGTGCGGGAGGATCGTTATGTACTTCTCGCTCTATTCTATCTCTGATAAGGGGGCAAGGATTCAGCTTCTCACCCATCTCCTTTAGGCTCCTATTGCTGGATTCTAAAAAAGCATTACGAATAGGTTCGATAGCAGTAAGGGCTACTTTAAGCTGCACCACCTCGCGAGGAGAAATACGCCCAACGGATGCTTTTGATATAATTCTCTCTAGGTCTCCAATAAGAGATAAGTTTTGATCGAGCAAGTGTGTAAGCTGAGTTTCACGAAAAAAATTCTCTACCACATCTAGCCTGTTTTGAATTGGCTTTAGTTCCTTTAGCGGAAACACAATCCAACGCCTAAGCATTCGTGAGCCCATTGGCGAAACAGTGCGATCAAGAATATTGAGAAGACTTTTGCCTCCATCGTTCATTGTGTAAGTTAGCTCGAGGCTACGCACGGTAAACTTATCAAGGCGCACATATCTATTTTCGTCTATCTGCTTTAGTGTAAGTATGTGGCCTAACTGCGTATGCTGCGTAATATCCATATAATGCAATATGGCACCCGCAGCCACCACACCCAATGCTAAGTGATCGACGCCAAAACCTTTAAGATTTTGTGTATCAAAATGCGAAGTCAATCTATCGCGTGCAGCATCGTTAGTAAAAATCCAATCGTCGAGCTCAAATATAAAATAGCTGGTGCCAAACCACTCCTCAAACTTTCGCTTGCTTCCCCGCTCTATCAATATCTCCTTTGGCGAGAAATTAGATAATAGTTTATCTACCTCATCACGACTACCCTCGTACACCAAAAACTCGCCAGTAGAAATATCTAGTAGCGAAATGCCATAGTGCGACGAGTTTTTGATATTATAGATAGAACCTAAGAAGTTATTCTCTTTGTGGTTTAATATATTATCGTTGATAGAAACCCCAGGCGTCACCAATTCGGTAATGCCTCGCTTCACCAACTTCTTGGTATCCTTTGGGTTTTCTAGTTGATCGCAAATAGCTACTCTCTTCCCAGCTCTCACAAGCTTAGGCAAATATGTATCAAGTGCATGGTGAGGAAAGCCAGCCATCTCGACATGACCCGCGGGGCCATTGGCACGTCGAGTAAGGGTTATCCCCAATATCTCGGAAGTGTCGATAGCATCCTGAGCAAATGTCTCGTAAAAATCGCCAACACGAAAAAGCAGTATAGCATCTGGATGCTCACGCTTTATTTCATCGTGCTGTTTCATCATTGGTGTTTGTACAATTTTCTTCCCCACTTATATTACTCCTAATCTTGTTTTATGAACCGCCAAAAATACAAAAAAAGCTCCGACTATCGAAATGCTATTTGCGATAATTGGAGCTTCATCAAATTATATTGTAATGTCTCAGCGAAACCTATTTTTTATTGAGTAATATTTCGGTGAGTTCTTTCATTCCTTCAGAAGCGCCTTTCATGATGTGATGAACATCGGGGCGAGAAACATGCACATCTTTAGGATCGATAAGATAAACGGGCACAGTTCTAGCCACATATCCTAAAAGTCCTGCTGCGGGATACACATTCATCGATGTGCCAATTATAACATAAATATCGGCCATCTCAGAAATCTCTGCCGCTTCAGAAATCATTGGCACAGCCTCGCCAAACCACACAATATGGGGGCGCAACTGGAATCCACGCTCACACTTCATCCCAATATGCAAGTCACTATCCTTTGGGTCAATATCGTATATCAAAGTATCATCAGCAACGGAGCGCGACTTCATCAGTTCGCCATGCAAGTGCAATACCTTGGTGCTGCCAGCTTGCTCGTGCAAGTTGTCGATATTTTGTGTAACAATGGTAACGTCGAAATGCTTTTCTAGTTCGGCCAGTGCATAGTGCCCCTTGTTAGGCTTAGCTTTGAGCAATTCGCGACGGCGAACATTGTAAAACTCAAGCACCAGCTCAGGATCGGCATTAAAAGCCTCGGGTGTGGCCACCTGCTCTACTGGATATTTATCCCACAATCCCCCCGAGTCTCTGAACGTTGCTATTCCACTTTCGGCACTCATACCAGCACCTGTTAAAACGACTAACTTTTTCATATCTTATCCCTATATTTTATTTTCAAATGGTTGTGTGTCAGATATTACAAATATAGTGATATTTTACTATATAAATATGAATCCTTATATATCTTGCATTTTTTATCAGGCACTCTTCTATAAAGTAATGATACACCAGGGCCCCAACTATTATTTTTCTTTCTCCAACTCAAGACATACAATCCCCAACTATTATTTTCCTTTCTCCAACTCAAGTCATGC
>CAYTQG010000035.1:0-24452 GCA_964439965.1 uncultured Proteiniphilum sp. | reverse complement strand
TTAAATCTTTCAATATCTGGTTCGGTGTGTGCTTTATTCATTTTTTTATGTAACTCTTTTACTGTTCGAGGATTATCTTTTGATACATCAATTTGTTCTCTTGGATCCAATTCTAAGTCATACAACTCCATCGTGCTATTTCCCTTCTTGATATTTTTAATAAGTTTTTTCCATTTACCCATCCTGATGGCTTTTGAACCATCATTTTCGGGATACTCCCAGTATAGATACTTATGCTCTTTTTGTTTTTTGTTTAATAAAGTAGGTAAGAAGCTAATTCCATCAGACTCTACATGCTTAATTTTAGCAATTTCGGCAAGTGTGGGCATTACGTCCCAAAATGCAGAAATGTGATTTGATGTTGAGTTAGCTTTTATTTTTCCATGCCATGTAGCAATCATAGGTACTCTAATTCCCCCTTCTCTTAAAGAAGTCTTACCCCACCCAAATTCACTCTTAAAAGGATTGGCACTGTCAAACCATGGAGAGTCTGCACCTCCATTAAACGATGGACCATTATCGCTTGTAAAAATAATAAGAGTATTGTCGTAAATACCGAGCTCTTTCAAATGTGATATGAGTTCACCAACCTGTTCATCTAGGTAGCTAATCATTGCAGCATAAGTTGCGTGAGGGTATCTTGTAGGGAAATATCCAGATTCACCTAGATACGGTTTTTCGTCACCAAATTTTTCTAAGTAATAGTCTATCCACTTTTGAGGTGCTTGCAATGGAACGTGAGGAACAGGAGTGGTCCACATTAATAAAAAAGGATTTTCTTTATTATCATTCACAAAAGAAAGGATTTCGTTAAGCATCAAATCTGGTGCAAAATCCTGTTGTGTGTATTTATCGTAACTTGAGTAAAGCATTGGGTCTGCACCTTTGTCGAGCATCGTGTGTGGAGGAAGTAGTTTGTTTTGCAAATATTCTCTATTTTCGTTTCGATACAGAAATGGTGGATAATATGTATGCGCTTGCCTTTGGCAGTTGTAACCATAGAAAAAGTCAAAGCCCATTTTATTTGGAGTCCCTTCCGATCCTGGATAACCTAATCCCCATTTGCCTACCATTGCAGTGGTGTATCCAGCTTTTTTTAAAATGTTAGGAATTGTAACAGTACCACTACGCAATGGGCGTTGCCCCTCAAGTGTTGAGTCTGCCAACATTGCTTCGTGGCTCCACACATTACCACGATCACCCATCTCATCATTTCCACGAATGTATGAGTGCCCCGAGTGTTTACCAGTTAGCAACACACCTCTTGATGGTGCAGATACTGGAGAGCCCGAATAATGTTGAGTAGAACGCATCCCGTCATTTGCCAGTCTATCTATGTTTGGTGTCTCTATCTTTTGTTGTCCATAACAACCTAAATCTGCATAGCCTAAGTCATCGGCAAGGATGTAAATGATGTTGGGCTTTTGTTATGCTGATAAGGAAAATATGCTAGCAAGGGCTAGGGTGGAGGTTGAAAGTTTAGTTTTCATTTTTGAGTGATATTTCATTAGTTCTATGATTTCTTAAAAGCTATTGTTGATAGCTAATCGGGAAATAAGCCTCATATTCTTTGCTTGGAGGATGTGTTGTTATTAACAAATAGTTATTGCACGAAAAACTAAATAGCAAAAACAAAATCTATAATCGAGTCTCTTCTAATCTCTCTAGAACTCTTTTTCTTAGAAAGTCTGGAAACTCATCTGGAAATGGAAACTCATTAAATAAATCGTAATTGTATTCCTCTTCATAAATATCATATGGCTTGTTTGTAAATGAACCATTAAACATGTTATTTTCAAAAATTGTGTTTTCTCCTTTTCCTAAATTAAAATTATATGGACTTTCATTGTCTTGAATATAAAATAAATTATTCTTGAAAGTTGTATTTTTTGGCCAAGGTCCTCCCCAATTATCAATCTCCAAAACTGTTCGATCTAAATCAGGTTGTTCTTTTTTCAGCATTATGAAAATATTATTTTCAATTTGTGTGTCTTCTGTGGGGCCAGAAATATGAATTATTGGTGAGAACCATCCTGGTCTTGTAGGATATGGTCTTAGTCCATCATTTATACTTATATTTCCATAAATTTTAGTACCAATTGTGCCATGATTCCATGGTTTACCAAGAGATTCTCCATCGTTACATATCAATATCATACCACCATTGTTGTCATGGCTGAAATTATATTTAATGACTGTATTTTTACAATTATAATCTGAGTCGAATCCTTGTGCATCCCATTTGGCTTTGTGCCCACTCACTTCATTGTACTGGATAATTGTGTTATCGGAACTCCAGGGCCAGATACCTGCGGCTGCATCATCCATACCAAGAAGATCGGGGCTATCCCTCATTATATTATTTTCTATTAATGCTCCATCACATGCTATGGGAACTATGCCATCTCCTGGAACTTTTTCTATCAAATTTCCTCTAATCACTACGTCAATACTTGGAAACCATTTGTCTCAATTAGAATTTCCATTTCCTGTAATTCCATTTCGATGACAATTATATACATGGCAGTCTTCAATGAGCAAATTTTTAAATCTTGATGGAGTCTCTTGTCCCCCACAATCCCAGTATATACCATTACCTCCACCTTCGCTTTTAACAAGACTACCATTAACATCTCTAATCGTCATGTTTTTAAGATGTATATGTTCCATCTCTCCAAAATTATAGGCATTAATTACGATTCCACTCCTTTTAGGAGTGGCTTTCTGTCCGTAATTAGTTATTTCAAGATTGTTTATTTCCCAAAACTGAATATTTTCTATTAAACCTGTATGCAACTTTTGACCAAGACCATTTATTATTGGTTTCGCTCCTTTGCCGAAAACATCGACAATGATTGGTTTGTTTTTTGTGCCACTTCCTTTTGGTTCAAATTGCCCAACATATTCAGTGCCTGACTTAAATAAAATCTTATCACCAGGTGAGAATAATTCAACATTAAGCCTCTCGAGTGATGCCCAAGCATCACTTTCCGAGAGACCTGTGTTAGTGTTATTGCCATTTACTGAATCAACATAAAACACTCTTGAATCAGTATTTATATCTTTGCATGAAAAAAAAATCAAGGCAAGGAAAGCTGGTACAAAAAATAAACCTTTCATAATTGTACAGTTTATAACTTGGTTACTTTTACCCAGTCAACCCACATTTCACCTGGAAGATCTTCATCGACTATTTCGCCAGGCCAAGTAGGGTTGTCATTTAAAAGACCGCCAAGTGAAAAGTTAAGAATGATATCAAAGTCATATTTTGTGAATGGATATTGCTTTTGAACTTCTTCATCTTCCAGCTCCATGTTTTTATACCTCCATGTTTCTTTTCCATCAACGTAGAATATCAGTTCATTGTCAGTTCTATCAACAGCATATATATGATCTTTGGTAACGTCAAAGTCGGTGCTTGGATTTGGATTTGTAATTCCATCGGATCCATCTGGACCATTACTATAAAAAGTATGAATGGTTTGGTATATTTGATTAGGTGTTCCTTGAACCCATTCCATAATATCAATTTCACCACCTCTCGGCCAAGATTCCCCATCTATTGGCATTTGCCAAATAGCAGGAAAGCCTCCTCTGACTTGTTTATTTAGCCTTGCTTTAATCTCTACTCTAGTATCCTTAGGGAAACCCGTCTTTGTTCTGACTCCTCCATTTTTATAAATTCCATCTTCCTTTGTGGCACTGATAACTAAATATCCGTTTTCTAATCTAATGTTTTCATAACCTTCAACATATTTAAAGTGTTGAGACCATGCATTGTTTGCATATGTGCAAAGTGTCCATATTTCAGGATTAGGGATAGAGTCATCGGTGTTAAATTCGTCAATGAATATAATTTCACCTGATGTTTCTAAATCACTGTGGGACTTCTTCTCATTATTTTTTGAAAAAGTGCACGAGCTTAATACTACTAATATAATAAGGAAAAACTTTGTCATTTTTTTAGTGTTAAATACTTGTGGTATGCATTCATAATTATATACAGTAAGAATGAAAAACATATATAAATATGATTTTTGGCATACCACAAGAATAATTGTGATTAATGTATAAAATCTAATTTAAAATATTATTTCCATTCCTCATGTTGTTCTAATTGGGGATTTGTATCTATTTCACTTTGTGGAATAGGCCATACTAAATCTTGAGGCCCTCTTATATTACCTCTCGGAACCGCTCCAAAACCATAGAAAGAACTATCATGTTGCATTCTTTTCTGAGCATTCTCGAATTCCCCCCATCTATATAAGTCTGCAAATCTTAAATCTTCAAATGCAAGTTCTACACGACGTTCGTGACGTACGATTTCTCTTAATTCGAGCTGACTTAATCCAGTACCCTCAACTTCTTCCACTTTTGGCATTCCAACTCTAGCACGAACTTCGTTAATATGTTTTGTTATTTCAGATTGAGCGATACCACCATTTTCAATTTGAGCCTCAGCCATTGATAATAGTACTTCGGCATATCTTATTACATAAAAGTCTAGGCTTCCGTCATACTCATTGGCTGTATTCTCTGGCGTAAACCATTTCAAAATACAAGCTGTAGAGCTAGCTGGTAAATTATTTGTGTATAATTTCCCATTCCATTTCATTCCTGGTAGCATGAGGGTTCCTTTTAATCGAGGATCTCTATTTTCAAAACGTTCATAATCGGGATTTTCTCTAGTATGTGCCCCCTTCTCTAAACTACCTTTGAATAAAGGTGACTTGTCTATAGGTAATCCATCAATACAATAAAAGTCATCAGATAAGTTCATTGATGCTTCTATAGCATTCATTGGAGCACCCCAAGCAATACCAAAAGTGTTGCCTTCTCCTAGTCCAGGCCCCTTATACTTTACACTAAGTAATACTTCTTCGTGTTCTTCATTTGCTTCCTTAAAAAGATCAGCATAGTTTTTATGAAAATCTGAACCGTCACCTGATTTAAAGAGCTCTACTTTGCCAATTACATTGCTATAGGCAGAGATTGCATCATCCCATCTTTGATTAAATAAAGCAATTCGCCCTAGTATTGCATATCCAGCTTCACGATGTAATCTACCTTTTTGCTCATTACCAACTGTGGGTAGTTTTGGAACCCAAACTTTTAAATCTTCAATTAAAGAGTTAGTGATTTCATCACGTTTTGTTTTTGGAGCTTCGGCCTCTTCAAGAGTCAGTGCTTTAGTAAGATATGGAACATCACGGAATACTGATGTTAAGTTTGAATACATTAAAGCTCTAAGGGCAATTGCTTCAGCTTTGTACTCGTCAATTTTATCTTCATCCATTGGAACTCTATCAATATTGTCAGTAAGCATGTTGCAACGTTTAATGACTTCATAGTTTGCATTCCAATACATTGAGAAGCATTCGTCAGTAGTTGATGAATTAGCTCTTGAGATTGAACTGCCAAGCATCCAGTCACCCCAAGTATGATCTCCATTGTCAGTTGATGTTTCACGTAATAAAAAACCATAGTTCCAAGAGTCAATATAATCATCATAAAGATTTTTACTTTGCATTGCATCATAGCATGCAGTCAAAGCCATTAAAGCATCAGCTTCGGTTTGCCAATAAGTGCTTTGTGAAGGCTGATTTGGCGAGTCTGTTTGTAAGAAACTATCTGAACATGACGCTAAGTAAAAAACTAAGAACATCAAAAAAGCAGGTTTCAATTTGTATGTATATTTATTTATCATAATTTCGTCTCCTTATAATTAAAATTGAATATTTATACCCACTGAGTATGTTTTCATATTGGGATGGATGTCATTTCGGCTGTCTCCAGAACTCTTTTCAGGATCCCAATTAGTGAGAGGTGTAAATGTTAATAAATTTGTTCCTGTGAAGTAGACTCTAACCTGAGAAACACCAATTCTAGCCAAACCTTGCTGGCGGAAGGTATATCCAAGTTCTAAATTTTTTAATCTTAAATAGCTTGAATTTTCTAACCAGAATGAAGAGTAAGTGTCATTTATGGAATTTCCTAATATTGGCATAGAACTGTTTATATTATCTGAAGAATATCTATCAAGCCATCTATCAGTAAAATTACCTCTAATGTCTGTTGTAGTCTCCCAATTGTATCTATAAATACCCGAAACTCCTTGCCAAAAAGTAGAAACATCAAAGTTCTTCCATGATGCACCAATGTTAAAGCTATATGTTAGTTTAGGAAATGGATTACCTATGATTTGTCTATCCTCAGCTGTTATATTGCCATCATCATTTAAATCATCAAACATAATGTCTCCTAATTTTGGTTCAACACCATTTTGCTTTATAATATTTCCTTCAGAATTTGTCCTTTTTAAATCATTTTCAGTTCTGTAAATTCCAACTGCTTTATAACCAAAGAATGCTCCTATCGGATTTTTTAGTCTATTTATAGTACTTCCACTAATGGTTTCTTCTAATCCACCCATTTCAAGAATTTCATTTTTTACTCCGAATAAATTTACTCCAGCATTCCATGTCCAATCACCTTTACCGTCATTATAGTTTAGACTCCATTCCCAACCTCTATTTCTTACAGAACCCACATTTTGATATGGGGCAGATAATGAGCCAAGAAAAATTCCAGGCATTGATAATCTCATAAGAATGTCATTAGTCTCTTTTACAAAAAAATCAAATGATGTTTGTATTTTATTTTTCAAAAATCCAAGATCTAATCCAGCATTAATTGAAGTTGTGGTTTCCCATTTTATATTTTCATTAGGCACAGAAGTCTGTACCATTCCAGCTTGTTTGTCCGAGCTTTGGTCAAAGTAATAGTTTCCACTTGCACCTAAAGTTGCAGAATATGCATAGTTGCCTATTTCTTGGTTGCCAAGTTTACCCCATGATAATCTGACTTTTCCTAAACTTAATATGTTTTGGGTATTCAAGAAGCTTTCGTTAGTGAAAACCCAGCCAGCGGATACTGATGGAAAGGTTGCGTATCTATGAGCTTTTGGCATTCTTGAAGAACCGTCATGTCTCAAATTAAATTCGAACAAATATTTATTATCGAAATCATAATTAATTCGCCCAAAAAATGATTGTAGCCTATACTCTTCTGAGTTTCCTCGTGCATTTGGATTAATCGTACCTCCATTCAGTTCATATATGTTTTCAGTAGGGAAGCCTTGTATAGAGGCAGTTGTGGAATAATATCTAGAACCTATCAAAGAGTGGCCAGCTAAAACACCAATAGTATGTTTACTAAAAACTTTATTATAATTTAATATGTTTTCATTAGTCCATGTACCATTTCTATACCAATAGTCTGTTGATTGATTTGTTTGACCTGCTATCTTTTTAATATTTCCTTCAGCATCAAATCGAGCTGGTGATTTTGGGCTATACGATTTTGTAGCATTCATATGAAATGCATATGCAAAACTTGACCTAAAAGTTAAGCTCTTTGTTATATCTATGCCCGCAAAAGCATTTCCATTAAATCTCCATGTATCATTTAGTCTATACCCTAATGACATTAACTCAACAGGATTTTTTATATCCTCTGCATTATCCATTGAGCCATCTACATATCCAAAGTGACCATTAGAATACATTATAGGAACAGTAGGTCTAGTAAACCATGAAACAAATCTCATTATTCCTCCTTCACCTGAGGGCGCAACTGCTGGTGCTGTAATATTGTTTTTATTTCCAGAAACATTTAATCCAAAAGTGAATCTATCAAGTCTAGAATCAACATTTGATCTAAATGAAATTCTTTCAACACTAGTTTGCTTCATAATTCCATCTTGGTTAGAATATGCTACAGATGTCATATAATGAGTTTTATCATTGCCACCAGAAACAGCCAAGTGATGCTGATGCATATCTGCGTTTCGTAATACAGCGTCAATCCAGTTTGTATTTGCATAATGATCAGGATCTGAACCATCTTTTAATTTACTTAATGCATCATCGGAAAAAGTGCCTGGTTTTACTTCATTCCTCATAAGTGCCCAATTGTAGCTATCTATATAATTAGGTGTAATTCCAGGCTTTTGAAGTGTATAATTACCCGAATATGATACCTTGACTCTGTTGGAGCTATCCCCACGCTTCGTTGTTATTAAAATAACGCCATTAGCAGCTCTAACGCCATAGATTGAAGCTGATGCAGCATCTTTAAGAACAGAAACATTCTCAATATCTACCGCAGGAATGTCTGCAATTTGTGAAATATTTCCTTCCACCCCATCTATTATCACCATAGGATTGTTATTTCCGAATGTACCGATACCTCTAATCCTCAGTTCAGGATTGTCATTGCCGGCTTGAGCCCCATTTTGAGTTAATACTAATCCTGGAATTTTTCCTTGAAGAAGAGTTGTAGTGTTTGCTACTGGCTTATCTTGGATATCTCTAGAAGATATAGAAGCAACCGCACCAGTTAGGTTTACCTTCTTTTGCACTCCATACCCCACAACAACCAATTCCTCCAGCATCTCCACGTCATCCATCATAATCACATTAAAAGATGTATTACCTGCAGTATTTATTATCTGTGTTTTCATCCCCACATACGACACCTCAATTATAGCATTATTAGGGACATTTGATAGAGTAAAGTTGCCGTCAATGTCTGTAACTGTACCACGACTAGCATCACCCTGCACAATGATGGTAGCACCAATAATGGCATCGCCAGCATTGTCCACAACTGTTCCAGTGATTGTTTTACCTTGTTGTTCGGCCTTTTCGCCCTTTACTAAATTGCTTTTTGCTATAGCTTCATTAATGCTTTTAAGGAAGATACGGTTGTTTACAATCTTGAAATCAATATTTGTACCTGCAAATATTTGTTTCAACACTGTCTCAACGTTTTCACTTTTAGCATCTATAGTAACTGCAGATACTTTTTTGTTAAGTATTTCAGTATCGTAAGAGAACTCATAACCTGTCTGCTTGCTAAATTCGTTTATTACTTCTTCCACAGTTGAGTTTTTCATTATCATTTTCACATTTATCGATTGCGATAAAGCATCACTTGCCATCACGGGCAGAGTAATGAGTAAAATCATCAGTATTATAGGGATGATTTTAGAGTAATTTAAGCTCAAGGATGATTGTTTTGTATCCATTGAGCCATTTGAGATTTTCATCATACTTAATTCAATTTAAAATGTAATTTTTAGTTTTTATCTTTATTTGGTTTGTGTTCTGTGTAATGTTTTTGATTTCTCTTATAGGCTTGGTGTTTTAAAATGTTATTTACTATCTAAAAATATATTGTTGTCTTTTCTAACTACTTTGATTGAAGTGAGATAGTTGAGGTTGTTTATAACTTCATCTATGTCTTCATTTTTATTTACTACAAATCTAAAGTGCTTTGTTTTTAACTCTTCTGAGATTATTTGTATGTCTGTATCATATATCTCGTTTAATTTTTCGACAATATTCATTAATGTCTCGTTCTCGAATACAATTTGTTCTAATCTCCAAGAGGTTAGTACGTTGACATCAACTGCTTCTATCACCATTGAGTTTTCTTTGGTATTGAATACTGCTTTTTCGCCAGGAGTCAATAATACAAGGTCATGTTCTTTATTGTCTTGCAATACTATTTGTCCGGTTACTAATACTGTCTCTATTATATCTGAATTTGGGGGAACTATTAAATCGAATGATGTTCCTACAACTTTTATGGTGGCTTTGTTTCCTTCTACCATAAAAGGATGATTTTCATCTTTGGCTATATCAAAAAAGGCTTGCCCTTTGAGCGATACCTTTCTGTGTCGCGAATTAAAGGATTTTGAAAATCTTAATTCTGCATTTTCTTTGAGCCATACGGTAGAATTATCTGCTAAAACTATTTTCTTTACAGCATCATCGCTACCTGCTACAATTGTGACGAACTCTTCATTATTTTGCCATTTGTGGTATCCATAGCCTATTAAGGAAATGAATAGAACAAACGAAACTGCGATTCTTGAAAAGTACCACAGATTACTTCTCTTCTTGTCTTTGTTTATTGTTTTGTCAAGTTTCTTAAAGGCTTGTCTAACCTCAATATCATTATTATGAACATTGTATTTCTCTAAAATTCGGATATTATGAATCTCCATAAACAATCTCTTGTTTTCTTCAGATTCTTTTATCCATTTGCTTAGCTCGTTTAATTCAGATGCACCAATATCACCTTCAAGATAGTTTAGTAGTATTTTGTCTGATATTTCCATTTTGCTGAAAAGTTATTTTACTAGCATAACGGTGAACAGTTGTAAAACTACGGAGATGATTTGGTTAATTTAGATTAATTTAAATTAAATGCAATGACTATTGCGAGTATGTCTGATAGTTTGAGGTGTTTTCTAAGGTATTTAATTGATAGGTAAATGTGGCTTTCTACGGTTCTTTTAGGCATATCAAGTAGATCTGATATTTCTTTGGCCTTTAATCCTTTTTTGAAAAATAGTTTAAACACTAATTGTCTATCTTCTGGGAGATTAGATAGTAAGTTGTCTAACTCTTTATGAAAATCTTTTTTGAATAGATTGTCAATAATCTTATTGTCTGATGAAATTGATGAATTGTATGTGTCGTAAATATCAATGGCCGCTTGTGAGTATTCGATGCTTTTGTTACTTTTGATGTAATCAATAGATTTGGTATAGCATATTTGAAATAGATACGATAGAATTTTTTCCCCGAAATTGATTCTATCTCTATTTTCCCAAGCATATAAAAATACCTCTTGTACAATATCCTCAGCGGCTTCTCTATTATTTACAATGGAAACTGTATATGCAATAAGTTTTGCATATTGGTCAATAAAAAACACCTCAAACTCCTTATATGATATACTATTGCTGGAGTTCTTGTCGTAATTAATGTTTTTATTATTGTTTGTGTCCATTTTTTGAGAATGGAGATTTCATTATTAAATAATGAAATCTCCATGGTTCTGATAAATATATAGTTACAAATGTACTATTTCTTTTGATTATTTTTTAATTCTTATTTCAAATTCATCGAAACTCTCTCTTCTCCAAGCATGACTTTCTGTTGTGGGAGAAATAGCAAATAATGGCGAGAATGTTTTTATTGCTATTGTTTCACCATCAGGCATAAACTCAAGTATTCGAAGCCAACCATCTCCACCATTTCCGTGCCATCCACCACCCAGAGCTTGCGAGTTGAACATCATTTGGTGAACATCTTTACCTGCTTTATTTTTGTCGGTTCTAAAAGCTACATTTCTTTCAAATCTTTCGCCAGGTTCAGCATCATGACCACATATTACTAGCTGTATATTGTCTGTTTTTGATATTAATTTGTTCCAAATATCTTCACCATAGTTAGGGTCTTTTATCAAATAGCCCTCTTCTTCAAATCTTGTGTTGCCTATAGCTAGATAAGAGTGTGTCATGAAAATTATAAAATGGTCTTTATATTTATCTGATTTAGATAGATTGCTAGCCCACTCAAGAACCTCATCACGAGGATGAAACTCTGTTGTAATGATTAGTATTTTATCCCACCCAGTTTCATTAAACTCGTATGCAGAGTTTTCAAGTGTTGCCATCCCGAATGCATTTGGAAAATAAGAAACTACATGATCTTTAATTTTGCTGTTTCGAGCTGTATTGAAATAATCGCCAAATTTAGTTTGTCTATTTTCCGAGCTCTCATATCCATAATCATGATTTCCGAGTGATGTGATATATGGTAGTTTATTATCAATTCGTGCGAATGCTCCTGATATATATTCCCATTGTTCCACACTTGTGAGATTTCCATTTCCACCCTGAGCTCCAACTCTAATTGAGGATAGGGGATAATCATTTTTCTCAACCAAATCGCCCGTACAAAGTACAGCTTTTATGTTGAGTGTTTCTGTCTCTTTGTTTATCCACTCCATCATCAAATCAAAAATGGGTTGATTGTAATTGAACTTGGTGTATGTTTGTGGGTCTGGCAACAAAATCATGTTAAATGATTTGTCATTTGCCAAAGTAGGCTTTTGGGCCAATAGTATACTACCAAGCGCTATGAATGTGATAAAAAGTATATTTCTTTTCATAGTATAAATTGAGTTTGTAAATTAAAAATTAAATCTTTGCTTCACATTTCCCTCTCTGTCTTTTATCACCACTTTGATAGACTTACCTTTGACGTCGAAATCCATAATATCTCTGTTTCCATTTACAATTAGAGGGAAGGTGTTGCCTTTCTCGCCTTTATCTATAAACGAATATCTGTGCGTGTGGCCACTGAACATTAAATCGATACCAGCTTTATTAAGAATAGGTATAAAAAGCTGTTCTACATGTAGTGTGCCATGCCAAGTGGAAGTGAAAGCTGGAACGTGGATTGCCACAATTTTAACTGGAGCTTGCTTAAACTCATCACTTTCTACTACCTTTTTGAGCCATTCTGCCTGCTCTTCACGATACTCATCGAAAGCGGATAAACCACCATATTCTATATCTGTGTCGGGTTTGTCCTCGCCACTATCGAGCATTATAAAAAAAGCGGGACCATGTCGCAAAGTAAAGTATGGCTTGCCAGTGGGGGAGGGGAAGTAGTCCATAAATCTGGTAGAGAAAGGTCCTCTTGTTTCATGATTTCCTCTAGTGAAATAAAAAGGAATATTTGGGGCAAACATTTCTACCGACTTGTTGAGGAATCCTTCAAACATGAGCTTTTCCGAATTTAAATGGCTCATCATGTCTCCATTAAATATTACGAAATCCTTTTTCTTCAATTCTACTTGATTAAGCAAATCTTGCAGTGCTAGCGTGTCGGCATGAATATCATTTACTACTGCAAATGAAAATTCATCCTTTGTTTCGTCGAGAGTAGTAAAACTAAATGGCTGATATGAACTAGATGCTGCAATTTTTCCAAAGGAGGTGTCCCAATTGTAATTGTCTAGCACTTCGCGAGAATAGATTCTGTATCTATACTTGGTGCCACGTTCTAGGCCCTTTATCTTTACTTTATGCAATTGGCCTACAAGCTTACGTCCATTCACTGTTTCAAAATATTGGGGGCGAGCATCTGCATAAAAGTGCGAACCATCGTCGGGAGCAACTTCTACCCATGCAAGAGCATTTTTGGAAGTAACCCACACCACGGTGGCTTCGTCATTAGATACGTTTTGCAAATATGGGCCATATTTGATTTTGAATGACTCTTGTGCAAACATTAATAATGGGAGAATCGTAAAGATTAGTAGTAAGAAACGTTTTTTGCACATCGTTTGATTGAGTTTTTACGGTTGTGTATTTATATTTTGTTTCAGATTGACAAATTTAAAACAAAAAACGACAAAATTCAACTCCTTCAAGTTTGAATTTTGTCGTTATTATGTTTGTTAACTTACATTGCACCTATCGGATAGGGCCATACTCGATACCTTGTTTGTCCCATTTATTTAAGAAAAACTGTAATGAGTTTAAGAAACTATCATAGTTTTTGTTCTCAGGCTTTGTCCATCCCACTTCGGCATAGGCAGCAATTCGTGGGAAAACTTTTTTATTCATGCTCTGCACATCAGGAATAAATTCGCACCACATCTGGCAACCAAGTCCTAGCACTTGTTTCTCTTTTTCTTTATCCAATCCCTCAGGTATAGGATTAAAAGAGTATGATCTTTTTAGTGGAATTGAATTGTAGTCATAATCCAGATAGGTATATACATGATAAGAGTTTACAATATTGTATCCCTTATTAATTGTTTTGTCGATTAGTGAAGGATCGCCCTTCCAAAAGTGTACAATAGTTTCGGGGGACAATTCATTGCCCACACTTGCTTCATTACCAGATTGATATTCGTGAAGTGTTTCGCCAGTGATTTCATTCCAACCCATCATCTTTCTTCCTTTATTCGATATCCAGTTCGACATCTCGTTGGTGAAATGCACTTGTAGCTCGGCGGGTGTGCTAAGATTATTTTTGCTCATATAGTCTGATACCTTTTTTGATTCAGTCCACTGATTGTATCTTACCTCGTCGCCACCAATATGAATTACTGGAGAAGGGAAAAGTGCTATTACCTCTTCAAGCACATCCTGCAAGAAAGTTCTGACACGAGGATTGCTCACATCGTACACATCATACATCACGCCAAAATATCCTGGCACCTCAATCTTCTTGCCAGTTGCACCTAACCAAGGATATGCAGCTATAGATGCACTAGCATGGCCAGGCATTTCTATTTCGGGTACAATTTGTATGTTTCTGTCGCTTGCATATTTTATAATATCCTTAATTTCCTCTTGAGTATAAAAACCACCATGAGGCTTGCCATCAAACACATCTGAGTGGAAATGGTTGATTTCTGTTGAATCTCTAAAAGCACCAACTTGTGTCAACTTTGGATATTTCTTAATCTCAATACGCCAACCTTGATCATCCACAAGATGCCAGTGAAAGGTATTCATTTTTAGAGCTACCATTTCGTCAAGCATATCTTTCACCACCTCTTTGCCTTTAAAGTGACGAGCTTCATCTAGCATAAATGCTCTCCAGCTCAAAGCTGGATAATCTGTAATAGTTCCTTTCTGTACATAAAATCTACCATCTCGCTCTTTAATGATTTGGCGCAATGATTGTGCTCCATAAATAATACCGGCTTTTGAGTTGGCCTTTATTGTTACACCATTATCATTCACTTCCAACACGTACCCTTCTTTTTGATTGGGCACAACTGTGTTGTCGAGAACTAGATTGATGCTACCTCTTTGGTCATCCTTCTTTTTTTGGTGAAGCACAGGGTTGATTACAAAGTCGTTGGTGAGCCAACCTCTAATTAGGCGTGCCTCGTTAAGTAACTCTATTGGATATACGAAACTAAAGTCGAATCCGAACGAATACTCGCCCCATTCATATTCAACCTTGTTGGGTTTTGGCAAAATATTATAATCACTTGCCACCAATTTCATCGATAGTAGCCCCATGGCAACTACAACTAATAATAGTTTTTGTAAATGTTTTTGCATTTTGAGATAAATTGTTTTTTAAATTTAAGTGGGTAAAGATAGTCAAATATAATGAAAGTCTTAGCGACACTTATTAATTGATGTATTTATATTTCAAATTGATGAATACCTGGATTGGTAATATTTTTTGATATTACCTCGCCCGTTTCAGAGTTGAAGATGGTTAAGATATCATCACCTGTGGTTTGACATGTTATAATATATCTACCATCCATCTTCTCGATGTTTATAATATCGGAAGTATTTGAATTCATGGTTGCAGAAACTGCATCAGCACTACGAATCGTTTTTATTAAATATCTGTCCACATCAATAGGGAAGGACCTGTTGTTAATAACCAACTCTGCTGGTTGCGACATGTTATCACTTTTCCAATCTACATTAAGTAGATAAATAGTTCGCATGCTTTTGCTGTCCCAAACTGAGAAGTTAATATCAGGTGCACTATTCACCCAACTTCTGCTTTTCTCTTTTGAAGCAATTTTATTAGCCAACTTCACCATATCATTTGTGTATGAGTCTCTAATTTCACTCTCTGCAGGATACATCTTATTAGGATAATATATTATATGGCCATTACCCAAAGATATTTCTTTTCTATCATCATACATCTTGTAATCCTCGCCAAGAAGAGTTTTTATAACTGTATCATCTTTCGGAAAGCTAGTCTCTTTGTCTGGTTGAAGTTCGCTATTAAGATGTGCTGCGCTTAAAAGTAGAGTGCCACCTTTTTCTACAAACTTCTTAAGTCGAATAAAATCAGCATTTGTAAAAGTATTCCATCCTAAGAAAATTAATACGTCATATTGATTCATCACTTCATTACTTGCTTCGATAGGTAATATATCCACAGCACCGAATGGAGTTGATGTAAATAATCCATCAGTGCTACAATAATCAACATTATTTTCAGGATAAAACACTTTTAGAAGATCGAAGCTCTCCATTGCTTTATTGAACTCCCATTTATCCTTGTTTTGCGACCATGCAGAAGTTCTTCCAAATGATTTCCAAGCATCATTACGACCCTGTATTACTGCTATTTTTGTGTATAAATCACCCTTGCGAGAATGGGTCTCAATATAATCCAAAATCTGATGCTGAGCGTATAGATGCTCTTTGCCCGATTTAGTAAATCTATCGTTAGAATATTCATCCGTCCACAATGCCTCTTCGGTATTGATGTGAGATGAACCATGCATATATGCAGTAGCAAGCGAATTAAAGAATCGAAGTGAATGTTTAGGATCTGTAAATGGTTTAGAACCCCATTGAACAGCATGAAGCGATCCATAATTTTCTTTTCCGTATGCTTTAGATGCACCACGAAGAGCAGACATAATTATATCCTCTGGCCCATACATCTGTTCAGCGCCCAGCCATTCATATCCAGCTTGATAAAGGTATCTAAACATAGTAGAAGGACCAGTATGTCGCGTGCTTTCGCCACGAGAATAACTTAGATTAGCCACAAATCTATCAGCCCCATCTGCCATGTTTTCAACCGCATACGGGTCATAATGAATAAAGGTTCCATGATCAGTGTAAATAGGTCTGTGTTTAGCAAAAATGCCTCCATAGGGTCTGGTTCTTGCAGCCATGTCTGAGTGGAGACCATTGTATAAGAAGTGTTGCCAATAATAATATCCCCCATCATTTTCGTGCGCCTGCTTACCTCTAAACATAGGAGATTGCAACACACTGATTGAAGTGTTTATTTTAGTTGCAGCCAAGGTTCTACCCTCCACCTGCCAAGCATAAGGAACTTGCATTTTGTTCAACAAATTGGTGTAGTGGCTC
This sequence comes from uncultured Proteiniphilum sp., assembly GCA_964439965.1. GTDB lineage: Bacteria > Bacteroidota > Bacteroidia > Bacteroidales > Dysgonomonadaceae > Petrimonas. Next base: position 7,693 of record CAYTQG010000035.1, on the reverse strand, counting down.
GCCACTTCGTTGTTGGTTATTCTCACACCGCTCCATTGATACGATGGCCTGAAGTGATACCAATTGCCAACACGATTTCTGAAGTACCACTTAAAGAATTGATCGTAGGGCTCGTATTCTTTATCTATGTAAATCTCATCGCCTGATGATAGGAAAATATTGTCCTTTTCTTTTACAATCAATTGCTTTATATCTCCAGTCTTTTCAATATTTCCGCTCGAGAACACAACTTCCACATTCACATCGCTACCATTAGCCACAAATTGTAGAGCATGAAGTCCCGGCTTGTTTAGTGCTACATTATTATCAACAAAGCTTATATTATTGCTTTTTGAAGAAATATTTAAAGTAACATTTGGTCTGTTAGTTTCTATCAAAAATGCAGCAGTATCTCCCACGCTCACAAATTTAGGAATAGAAATAATCTCAAAATCTTCAGCACTCTCTTCAAGTAATTGCATCGATCTCAATTCATACGGAAAAGCTACCCTGTTTTTTTCTTTTACCAATGAGAGCTTTAGATTGCCCTTTCCTTCGATATCTTTTGGTAGAGTAATGTAAAAGTCGGCAATGTCAGAAGCTCGATCAAAAATATTACCCTCAAAAATTGTTTTATTATTAAACTCAAGTTTCCACTTGGGCCAACTACGAGTAGCCATGTTCACACCAACCCAATAGTTGTAGTCATCGCCTCTCTTTTTATTCTGAATAAATGGCGAAGAAAACACCTCTTTGCCATCCACTTTAAATATTGGAGCTTCCACCCAACACTCGCCACTAAAGCCAGTGCCACCTACGCGTACCAATATTGTGGCCACATTGCTTGGTAGTTTTATAGTTTTCTTCAACACTTTAAAGTTGCCACTACCCTCGGGAATAGGAATAAACACAATTGAATCAGCTTTATCGTAAACATCATCAGCGTGTCGGCCCTCTTTTTTATTGTAGATCTGTAGTTCAACGCCAAAGTCACCATTTACTGAAGTCTTTAGCTTATTGCGCTTGTATGCAATCTCCATGCCAACCACACCCTTGCCAAAATCTACTCCAGTGATTCTATTATAAGCATGGCGCTCAAATGGATTATTATCACCCTTGAAGTATAATGAAAACTCATCATTAAGTTTGTTTTCAGAGTCTAAATTATCATCAATCAGATACTCCTGTTGTCTAAAAAACTCTTCACCCCGCGGAGCAAACTTACCAGGTAGTTTCACACCACCCACCACGCGCAATATTCTTCTAGTCGGATATTCATACTTCTCGAATTCCACCTCTTGCTCAAAATTGTCTCCAGGCTCTATCAGCACCAGTCCTTGCTCACCCTCCAAGGGATACAAAACCGTCCTTGTCTCCTTCTGAAGCTGAGCACTAGCATTCAGTATCGACAGAAAAATAACTAAAAAAGAAAATAGGCTTCGCCTCATTGTTGTTCTCATATTACTTGCAATTGTTATAAGTTAAAAATCTCCGTTTTGTGATGATGGGTATCGTTGAATTTAAAAAAGCAGGTGATAAAGATACACAATTAAGAGTACAACAACACTTAATTTATAGTATAAAAAAATAGCGACATTCAATGTCTGTCACAGAGATGAATGTCGCTTGCGTTTAATCTATTGAATTAAAAGAATGAAATTGTATTGTAATTATTATCTAACAACCTTTTAAAGATTTATAACTGGTTGTATGATAATAACACTACTAATTTTCCCATCCTGGATTTTGTTTTAGATTGGGATTAAGTTGTAGCTGGTCTGTTGGTAATGGACTTAGATATAGTCTGTCGTTCCAAACTCTTGAAGTTTTATCATAGACCTTTAAATAATTCTTTTGAACTCCATTCCAATCTTCAATTTCATAAACAGATCTTCCGTTAAATGGATTTGTTCCTCCGTTATAAGTGGTGTGGAATTCTTCTACTTCCTCATTGACTGTTATTCCTAGCATGGTTTTTGGGTTTTCAATTAGCTTTCCAGCTTTCCATCTAACTATATCATCCCATCTGAAGCCCTCAAAGGCTAGTTCAATTCGTCTTTCCCTGCGAATTTCATAAATTAGAGGAGATATATCATATCCGTATCTAGGCTTACCATTAACAATTGAAAGAGGGTCTGTTGGAGGATCTAGAATTAACCTTCCCATTTCAAAGTTGCCAGGTTCATCAAGTCGAGCACGTAATTGATTAATAGTTTTATCCAAATCTGTTTGAGTTATTGTGCCTAGTTCTGCTTTTGCTTCTGCATATATAAGTAAAACTTCAGCGTATCTAAAAACATACCAATCATATGTGGTTTGATTTGCTTCGTTTTGTGCAGGTACTGGGTCTCTAAACTTTGATGCCATGTATCCTGTTGGACATTTATTTATTGCTATTGATGTTACAGGATATGAAATTGGTCTTGTCCCATCAAGAAAGTATGGGAGATTAGGATTGTCTATCATATTTCTAAGCCTTGGATCCCTGTTTGTTATTTCATCTTCAAAGCTATCTTCACCAGCAAATAAAGGGCTTAAAGCAATAGGTTTTCCATCAACACATAAGAAGCTTTCGATAAAATCTTTACTTACTCCCCATCCTGTCTCATTTACCGAGCGAGATGTTCCGTGCATTAAAATATCCTTGATATAAATTCGAGGAAGTATGCATTCGCTATTGCTAGTTAAGTCTTCTTGTATGAATTGTTGTCTATAGCTTAAAGGATATCCTTCGAACATATATGGTGCTTCACCTTTTGGAATAGAATAATTACCTTCATCCATAATTCTTTTAGAAGCTTCTACTGCTTTTTCCAGATATTTTTCACTTCCTGCTTCTCCTCTATATTTCATCCAAGTACCTTCATAAAGTGCAATTCTAGCTTTCATTTGTAGAGCAGCAAATTTGTGCAGTCTGCCTTTTTCCACTTCGTCTGGGTTCTTTAAGTTTGCTATCGCAAAATCCAAATCTTCTAATATTTTGTCAATCACAAATGTGCGAGAATCCCTTCCTTTCATTAGTTCTTCTGAGTCGGAGGTTGTTAAATCTTTATCAACCCATGGAATATCTCCAAATGTTTTCACTTTTTTGAAGAACTCGTTAGCTCTAAAAAATCTAATTTCAGCTACATAATGATTTATGTCTTTTTCATCTCCCTCTACTGTATGATATCTTGAAAGGAAATAATTTAGATTTCGAATATTAGTCCAATCACTTACTGCCCATCCGCCTCCACTACCAGGTACTGTTGCGTTGTCAAAAAGCCAATCGTTAGGAGAGTTTGTAACTCCGTTATCACTTTGAGTGTCATATGTTGCACTCGGTCCAGACAAAGTAGTATAAAAACTATTTGCAAATTGTTTTAAATCATCTACTTTATTCCAATAGTTTAAATCTGTGATAGCATCTTCGGGTACCGTGTTTAATACATCACATGCACTAAAAAGTAGAGATATAATTATCGTAATTAATATAGTGTTATATTTTATCTTCATATCAGTTTATTTTTAAAATGTGAAATCAAGTCCAAAAGCATAAGTTTTAGGTATTGGATACCCCATTAAGTCTGTTCCTTCTGGGTCAAATAGTTTATTTAGCTTTGTGAAAGTCAATAAGTTTTGGGCAGTAAAATAAACTCTAAATCTATCGATTGACAATCTATTGGTAATATTTGAAGGAATAGTGTATCCTATAGTTAGTTGTTTTAGTCTTAAATAAGAGGCATCTTGTAAATAAAGAGTTGATCTATTTCTATTTCCATGTCCGCCATTTATATATGGTTTTGGTAGTCTAGCATTTGGAGTTTCTTGTGTCCAATAGTCTAGGGTTGCCTTCATAGGAACATCCCATTCGCTATTAATTCCAAAGAAGCGACCTCCAGGCCATAAATCTCTTTTTCCAACACCTTGGAAGAAAATATTTAAATCTATTCCTTTCCAATCTACTCCAGCAATTAATCCATATTGCAGTCTAGGGGTTGAGTTACCTATTATGCTCAAGTCTCCGTGATTATCTAATGTGTTATTACCCCACGAAATTTCATCATCGCCATTTAGGTTTTCATATTTCACATCACCTGGATTCCATGTTCCACCATATAGCTTTGATTGGCTAACATGGTTTGCTATATCTTCTTCACTTTGGAATAGCCCATTAGATTTATAACCCCAAATTTCACCAATTTTTCTACCAACATAATAGTTGTTTATATCTCCTGTAGGATTATCAAATTTAGTAATTTCAGATTGTGCATCTGCAAGATTAAATGAAATGTTATAAGATAAATCACCTACATCCTGACGCCATGTTAATGTGCTCTCCCAACCGTATGTTTTTAGATCAGCTGCATTTTCTCTTGGCACACTTGTTCCCAGAATGGCAGGGAGGGGTTTGCCAGCTGTCAGCATGCCTATAGTATTTCTTCTATATGCATCAAAACTAGCTGTTAATCTATTATTGATAAATGCTAAATCAACACCAATATTCCATTGATTTACTTTTTCCCATGTAAAGTTAGGGCTTACTAATGATCCTGAATTAATTCCAACAGGACGTCCGTTACCTAAGATATAACCAACTTCTGTATTTATATTATAATTGGATATATAGGGGAAATTACCAGATACGTTTTGATTTCCTAGAGAACCATATGATGCTCTTACTTTGGCATCACTTACTACATCTTTAATGTTATCCCAGAATGATTCTTGACTGATTCTCCATCCTGCTGAAACTGATGGAAAGAAAGCATATCTATCTCCACTTGGGAACTTTGAAGAGCCATCGAATCTGCCGTTTAGTTCAAGAAGGTATTTGTCTGCATAATCATAGTTTAATCTTACAAAAACTCCTTCCACAGCCCAGCTAGTTGCACTACCATTTACATAGTCTTCTCCTGTAGCAATATTAATAGCAGGTAGATCATTGTCAATTAAATTCTCCTTCTTAGCGTAAAACCATTTGTTTTTCTTTACCTCTTGGTTGTACCCTACAAGACCTTTTAAATTGTGTTTGTTGAAAGATTTAGAATAGTCAGCAAAGATGTTTATAGCAGTATAATAATCATTACTGTTTTCTAACGCTATTGAGTTGGGATTAACCCATGGGTAAATATTTGATTTGCCAGGTTCTGCCCAATACTCATTGAAAAGTCTTGATGTTCTTTCCTTGTTCCATGAATAAGGATTAAACGTGTAATCCAAATTGATGTTCAAATCTTTTATAGGCTTTATGGTAACAGCTCCTGTTAGCCACAAGTCATTAACTTTTCGCTTATCATATCCGCCTTCTGCTCCAACAGCAAATGGGTTTGTAAAAGATCCTTGTCCCGCCCAATTGCCATCGGGGTGACGAACAGGCATCAGTGGACGTAAGTCATTTTTCAGCTGACCTGAATATTCTGATATTCCTGACCAGCCGTTGCTACCTCCTGAAGGGTGGTCTTCTGTCGCATGTGTATATTTAGTTCTGGCCGAAAAAGTAAGCCATGACAAAACGTCTGTACTAAGATTTAATGAAATGTTATGACGTCTATAAGAGTCATCATATGAACGTAAGAATCCACCTTGATCCATATATCCATAAGAGGCATAGTATCTTGTTTTGTCGGTTCCTCCTGAAATGCTGGCATTAATCTGTCCTAGTGTGCCACTCTTATATAGTTCTTTAGCCCAATCTGTATTTCCTGCATATTTATATTTTCCATCTGTATCAATAGTTGGGTCGTAATAAACAGGCAAATTGTTTATAGGATCGTCATAATATGCTTTTGCATATTGCATAAGTCTATCGTCAAAGTAGTTTCCACCACCCGCATTTTTACTTGCGGTATTCATATAAGTGATATATTCCCAGCTATCAGTATACTTTGGTATATTTGAAGGACTTGTAGAAGAATATGAAGTTGAGACATTAAGGGTTGGCTTTTTGTCGGCCGATCCTTTTTTGGTTGTAATAAGTACAACTCCGTAGGCAGCTCTAGCTCCATAAATAGCAGAGGATGCGGCATCTTTTAATACAGAAACGCTCTCAACATCATTTGGGTTTATTAGGTTAGGGTCTTGAACAACTCCGTCAACCAATACAAGAGGTCCACCACCGTTGAGTGATGTTGTTCCACGAATATTGAATGATGATCCTTGTCCAGGTGCATAATTACCTTGAGTTACCTGAAGGTTTGGGATGGTACCTTGCAAACCTTGACCTAGGTTGGTTAGTGGTCTGTCTTGTAATACTTTCTCGCTTACCACACCTACGGCACCAGTTAAGTTGACTTTCTTCTGAGTACCATATCCTACAACAACCAACTCTTCAAGTAATTCTAAATCCTCTATAAGAGATATATTAATTTCTGTTTTACCTGAAGTGATAACTCGTTGTGTTTTCATACCTACATATGATATTTCTAATACAGCATCTTCTGGAAGATTTGTCAGAGTAAACTTGCCATTAATATCAGTAATAGTACCTTTACTAGCATCTCCTTGCAAAACGATAGTAGCACCAATTACAGGGTCTCCATAATTATCAACTACTATTCCAGTGACTGTTTTTCCTGTTTGTTGCAGAGATTTCAAGTCTATTAGTTCACTAATCATTTTAGCGTTACGCTTTGCATTTTTTGCCAATACGATGTAATTGTTTTCAAAGTCATAGTCAATATCGGTCTCTGCAAAAGCCTCATTAAGATAAGTAGATACTTTATCTGATTTGTTTTTTACATTTACTTTTCGTGATGTGTCAACCTCACGATTGCTATAAACAACCAAGTAGTCGGTTTGCTTTTCAATCTCGCTCAGCAACTTGCCAACAGTAGTGCTAGTTGTTTTGAGTGAAACAGTTGCATTTTGAGCATTTGTATTTGTTGCCATCGACTGAAATGTGAATACAACAAAGAGAAATAATGTTATTCTCATGATTTTCAGTAATTGTTTTGAATCGCTTTTTATTTGACGAAAGCGACCGTTTTTGTTCTTTATTTTCATATAATTAAACTGTTAAGTTATTACTAAATCTTTAAGCTAATGTTTTATTTAATTTGAGCGATAGATGTTGGCGCATCTATCATTTCATATTTTGTTTCTTTTTTGTAATCATAGGCAAAAGAGGTTTTAATTATTTATTAATATATTTCAATGTTGGACATTACAATTGCTGCTTTTGAGTCATTTATACGTACTCTTATTTTAGTTACTTCCCTAGGATCTACTTTTACAATGCGTTTATATCCAATAGTTGTTCCTGTGTATATGTGACTCCACTCTCCGTCGTTATTTAGAGCTTCTATACTAAATGATTTAACTCTTTGGCCTAGTTTTATGAATTCTTGCATAACGATGTAAGAAACCAATGTAGGATTATTAAACTCTATCTCGATAGACGCTTCAGTGGTATTATCATTAGTTGACCAATAGGTATTCTTGTCGGAATCTATAAGATTGTTTACAGAAAACTGTTTGGACTTTCCTCTAGTATCTGAGGCACTAATTTTTGCTTCCTTTATAAGATTTGTTTTAAATCTTTCATCTAAAAGTTCTTTGAAGCCCTTTAAAGATTTTATATCATTTTCATGAATTAGCCCTCTTTTGTCAGGAGGGAAGTTAAGAAGTAATACTGATCCTCTTCCTACAGATGTAAGATATATGTCAAAAAGTTGTTCAGGTGTTTTTACCTTCTCATCTTCATGTTCGTGATAAAACCATCCTGGCCTGATTG
>CAYTQG010000034.1:5112-24617 GCA_964439965.1 uncultured Proteiniphilum sp. | reverse complement strand
TTACTCTATGGTACTAAAGCAGAGGTGTAGATACAAAAACACTAACGAACTATTGCAATTACGCCACTAATGAAATTAAGTCCAATTAGTTTAAGCTTGAAAAAATTTATTAGACACCAATATTTTTTGTAAGTTTGCATCAGATATAATAAGTGATACAACAATCTTCCTAAGCTATAATACAGTGAGAAAGCTAAGTAGCTTTTCAAGACATATTTATAAACAATTAATATACAAAACATATGCACAATTGGTTTGAGTGTAAGGTACGCTATGACAAGACTTTAGATACAGGCATGATAAAAGCCGTGACAGAACCCTATTTGGTGGATGCATTCTCGTTTACAGAAGCGGAGGCAAGAATTATTGAAGAGATTAGACCATATATCACGGGCGAATTTTCAATAGCTAATATAAAGAGAGTGAAATTTTCGGACACATTCTTTGATGAAACTGGCGATAGATACTTCAAAGCAAAGCTCTACTACATCACCTTGGACGAAAAGAGTGGAACAGAAAAGAAGACTGCCGTGAATATGCTTATACAGGCAACCACGATAAATGAGGCATTGGACACAGTGGAAACAGAAATGAAAAAAACGATGATTGACTACTCGATTGCTGCAATTACAGAAACACCAATTATGGACGTATTTATGTACGGAGGGGAAAACAAAACGGAGAAGGAAGAATGAGTATAAAAGCAAATATTGATAAATTAAGAGAAGAAATAGGTGATAAAGTAAAGATTGTAGCTGTTTCCAAATTTCATCCTAGTGATGAAATTATGGAAGCCTACAATGATGGCCAACTTTTGTTTGGAGAAAGCAGAGTGCAAGAACTGGAATCGAAACAACCAGAATTACCCAAAGATATAGAATGGCACTTCATTGGTTCGCTTCAACGAAACAAAGTTAGATTTATAGCTCCTTTTGTTGACATGATTCATAGTTTAGACAGTGAGCGACTAATGAAGGAAATAGACAAAAGAGCTGCACAAAACAATCGTGTGATTTCATGCTTGCTTCAACTTCATGTGGCTGATGAAGCTACTAAGTCGGGCTTTTCGCCAGATGAATGCAGGGCTTTTCTTGAAAGTAATAATTGGAAAAACTATTCTAATGTGAAAATTGTGGGCGTGATGGGAATGGCCACATTTACTGATGATAGCGAACAGGTGAGAAATGAGTTTAAAGAAATAAAATCATTGTTTAAAGAGTTCAAAGAAAAGCATTTTAAGGAGGATGAAAGTTTCAAAGAAGTATCAATGGGTATGTCGGGAGATTATCATATAGCCATTGAAGAGGGGGCAACCATAATAAGAGTTGGGACTTTAATCTTTGGTGAGCGATAATCACATTGATATCAATTGTATTTATATACCATTGATGTCAATATTATTTACTATTTTTGCCATAAATGTAACAAACCGAAAAATAAAAATTCGAAATGACAGGCTTAGAAACAACCTTTGCTGGATTAACACTCAAAAATCCTTTGGTGGCTGCTAGTAGTGGTCTTACCAATTCAATATCAAAAATACGAGAATTAGAAAAGGCAGGCGTTAGCGCAATTGTTCTAAAATCTTTATTCGAGGAACAAATTGAAAATCATAGCGAGAAGCTTTTACAAATAACCGACTATCCAGAAGCAGCAGACTACGTTAATGCTTATATCAGTATGAATCACGTTGAAAAATATCTAAACTTGATTCGTGAAGCAAAAAAAGCGTGTAGCATACCTATCGTGGCAAGTATAAACTGCTACAAGCTTTCGAACTGGATTGACTTTGCAAAAAGTATAGAAGAAGCTGGTGCAGATGCATTAGAATTAAACGTGTTTTTAATTAATGCAGGCGAATATGAAGATAATAAGCTAGAGAATACCTATCTAAGCATTGTAAGAGAATTAAAGAAGATTATTTCGATACCAATAGTGGTGAAAATGGCAAACAATATCGGTAACTTGCCAGGCTTGGTAGGCAAATTAAAGGCTTTGGGTATGAATGGAGTTGTTTTATTTAATCGCTTTTATCAGTTAGATATCGATATAAATAAAATGGAAATAACTTCAGGTACAGTATTTAGCCATCCTTCTGATTTTCACAATACTCTCAGATGGACTGCAATAACATCTGGAAGAGTACCAGATATAGATATAGCTTGCTCAACAGGAGCACATACGTGGGAGGATATAATAAAAGGTATTCTCGCTGGTGCTTCTACAATACAACTATGTAGTGCATTATATGAGCAAGGATTAGACACTGTAGGGAATATGCTTACATGTGTTGAGGAATGGATGTCGCAAAATAATTATGAATCTTTAGATGACTTTAGAGGTAAGCTTAATTATTCCAATATCAGCGATCCTTCATTATATGAGCGTGTGCAATTTATGAAGTATTTCTCGAACTATAAATAGCACTTTGAATAAGAAAAAAATTAAATTATGAATATACAACAACTTGAATACATTATAGCAGTAGATAATCATCGTCATTTCTCAAAAGCTGCGGAAGCTTCTTTCGTAACTCAGCCCACACTTAGTATGATGATTCAAAAGCTGGAGGATGAGATTGGAGTGAAGATTTTTGATCGAACTCAACTGCCTGTTCAACCCACTAGGATTGGTGTGAAAATTATTCAACAAGCACGTCTTGCGGTTTCACAAATCAATCAAATTAAGGAAATAGTAGCTGAAGAAAGAGGAGAAGTTAAAGGTGTTTTCAGATTGGGAATCATTCCAACGGTTTCTCCATATCTTTTACCTAAACTAATGAATGTTCATTCTAAAATATCTAATGATATTCAGATTATTGTAAAAGAACTTACTACTGAGAATATTCTTAAAGGTTTGGCTAACGATACGCTTGATGGAGGTATTTTAGCAACTCCACTTGGTGATAATCTCATTACAGAGAATCCTCTTTATTACGAACGATTCTTTGCTTATGTTTCTCCAAACGAGAGATCGCTATATGTGCAAAACGAATTAGACGAAAAGGATATTAGTAATAGTAAGCTATGGCTTCTGGATGAGGTGCATTGCTTTAGGACACAAATTTTGCACCTTTGCAACCTGAAGAAAAAGACAACCTCTAACTCTATATTCAACTTTGAGGCTGGAAGCATTGATACATTAATTAAAATAGTGGATAGCAATGATGGAATTACTATTATCCCTGAAATGGCTATAGAGAACTTGAGTGAGACTCAAAAGAAAAATGTACGACCAATCAAAGACTCAACTCCTGTTAGAGAAATTAGCCTAATAACAAAAAAGGACTTTGTGAGAGAAAGACTAATAAATTTAATTGTGGAAGAAATAAAAGCTTGCATACCTTACTCATATAGAGATAGTGCACTAAAGAAGTATGTGGTGCCATTGTAAATCTATTTGTAGTAAAATATTATTAATAACAACTAGGTCTTGTAGCAATTTACTTTATGCTACGAGACCTTCATTGCAAGACTCATAAATAATTATTATTGAACAACACAGTATATATGTAAATGATAACAACAAACAGTCTTAATAATTTTTTCAGAATAATCTAGTCTAGAGGAACAAAACGATTAATCAAGAAAATAAGTTACACTCCATTATATCTAAATTAAAATAACATGTCGATAATATTTAAAAAAGTTGATTACAACCTATTAAGTTTAATGCATCAAATTGAGATAGGCACAATAGGATTACCAGATATTCAAAGACCTTTTGTATGGAAAGATACAAAAGTTAGAGACCTGTTTGATTCTATGTACAAAGGATACCCAGTTGGTTACTTCTTATTTTGGACTAATTCCCTATCAAATGAAAGTAGAGCGATAGGAACTGATGGAAAACAAAAAGCGCCTGACTTATTAATTGTTGATGGACAACAACGACTAACGTCACTATATGCTGTCACACGTTCAAAAGAAATAATTAGGAGTACATTTGATAAAGAACAAATAGTAATCTCATTCAAACCCTTAGAAGAGAAATTTGAAATACCAGATGCGGCAAGCCGAAAAAGTCCTGAATATCTTCAAAATATATCAGAAATATTTGCTCCTGGTTCAAATTTATTTAAAATCACAAATGACTTTGTTTCTAAACTACAACAGTCTAGAAATTTAACCGATATTCAAATAAGTTCAATCCAAAACAACATACAAAAGCTTAAAAACTTAGAAAACTACCCATTCTCTGCAATGGAGCTAGATGCTAATGTAGATGAAGAACAGGTAGCTGACGTTTTTGTTAGAATTAACAGCAAAGGCAAAAACTTAAATATGGCTGATTTCATTCTGACGCTAATGAGTGTATTTTGGGATGAAGGTAGAAAAGAAATTGAAAACTTCTGTGCTGAATCAAGAGTTCCAAATAAAATAAAGGCTACTTCCTTTAACTACATAATAGAACCAATGCCTGATCAATTGCTCCGAGTGGCTGTTGGATTAGGGTTTAGAAGAGCTAGATTAAAATATGTGTATAGCATTTTAAGGGGTAAAGACCTTGAAACAGGAAAATTTAGTGACGAAAGACGTATTGAACAATTTGATAAGCTAAAAGTTGCACTAAAATATACATTAGATATACAAAACTTTCATGACTTTTTAAAATCTATTCATTTAGCAGGTTTTATAAAAGGAGACTATATTAGCTCCAATAACAACTTGCTTTATAGCTATGTTTTCTTTCTATTAGGAAGAGTCGAATATAATGTAAATCTACATGAACTAAAAAACTTAATTGCCAAATGGTTCTTTATGTGCTCACTAACTGGAAGATACACAAGTTCGCCAGAGACACAAATGGAAGTAGATTTAGCTAGATTTAGAGAGATTAGTGCTGCAGAGGAGTTCACAAAAGAATTAAACACAATTATCAATAATGCTATTACTGATGATTTTTGGTCAGTTATTTTACCAATTGATGGTTTAGCTACATCATCATCAGGGTCACCTCAACTTTACGCTTATTACGCATCATTACATATTTTAGATGCAAAAGGATTATTTTCTAATTTAAAAATAAGCGACTTACTTCAACAAGGCATAAGATCAAAAAAGTCTGCATTGGAACGTCACCATCTTTTCCCTAAAGCTCATTTAGAGCAAATTGGATTTAGCGACCAACGAGATAGAAATCAAATTGCAAACTATGCTTTGGTAGAGTGGGATGACAACATTAAAATTGCAGATAAAAAGCCTTCAGAATATCTTCCAACATACTTAAACAGATTTGATGATGAAGAAATAAAAAAAATGTACTACTGGCATGGGCTGCCGCTTGGTTGGGAAAATATGGAGTATAGAACATTCTTAATTGAAAGAAGAAAGCTTATAGCAATCATTATAAAAGATGCATTTGAAATTTTAAAAAAAAGATAGCCAAACTAATGCTATTCTATAATATTATTCTTTTAGAATTATAGCGACAAATATATAATACAATTCAAAAAAAAGGAAAGGCAATATCTAAATATATCACCTTTCCTTTTTCTCAAATTGATATAGCTATTTTTCTCTAAAATACCACCTTCACCCCTGCAAAAAATGACCTAGGCATCCCCGGTCCATACACATACTTAGAGGCACGACCAGCACCTGTATCAAAATCCTTTTGGTAAGAATTGAAGATATTTTGTACCCCCACATTAAGTTGCAGTTTATTATCATTATAGATATTAAAATCATAAGATACACGCAAGTTAAGCTCAAAGAAAGAGGGGGTGTGCTCAGTAACATTCTTCGTTGAGAAGCTATCCACTCCCTCAACACCAAAACCAGCCTCATGTGGCACATACATTCTACCAGTATAATTTCCCGATAGTGATGCGCTGAGCTGAGTAATTGGAGTCCATGTAGCTACAAAATATGCATAAACATCTGGTGTGCGCATCATTTCGCGTGTGGCTTCCACTCCATCTAACTCTATATCCTCATCAGATTCAGGCTCCCACCATTTACGTGCATTGTCATAAATACTGCGCTGGAAAGTAGCACCTAATTGCAAATCAAGAAGAGTTCTGTAGCCTACCCTACCCTCAAGATTGATGCCATACACCTGAGCTCCATCATCAGAGTTTTCAATATATATAATACCACTTCGTTTCACATCTGTGAATGGATTGCGAAGACGTGTATAAAATCCCTCTACCAATGCATTTACTTGAAACATCCCCACTTCTGCATAAGTATCTACCGAACCACTGACACTATGCGAATGTTCCTCTTTAAGATTAGCAGATAATTCCCTTATTATCACATCACCTCCCGCTATGTCAATATGCAAATCTTCATCAAATATTTGTGGAGCACGATACCCCTCACTATAAGTAAGACGTAAGTTCACGTTTTCGTTAGGATTATACCTTACATTTGCTCTAGGGAAAACTATTGGCTTTTTCATCATATTGTGATTATCAGCACGAACTCCGATAAGAAAACCCCACATATCTGTTTTCCACTCATTTTGTGCAAAGGCACTTGCCACACGCACTTGTTGCGACAGTCCATTTTTTCTGTAACCAGATTGGTCTTTTAGATTGCTACCGAAATATTCGATACCTGAAGTTAGCTCAGATGGCATAAACCAAAGTTTATCAAACATATGTGTGTAATGTCCTCCTATTTGGTAACTCAATTCTTCCGATTTTCCAAATGAATTGATTCTAATCAAATTGTTCTCATTTATAGTGTTTATATTCTCTATTTCATCAGCAGTCATATCCTCATGCAGTTCAGGCACTATATCCACATATGGATTTCCAGCACCATAATAAGATTTTCTATCTGTGTGATGCAATGCCAAAAATAGGCTAAACTTATTTTTCTGATTCGGAGTAAACTGATCAAACTTAAGCGAACCACTATTTATTCCGAGCTCTGCCTGCTCAGCAATAAATGATCTATATGGCTGTTGATTAAGGCTATCGCCTCCACGACGAAACTCGTGCATATTCTTATACTCTAGTGTTATTTTTGAATAATTGCTAGTTTTTAAAAATGAATGAAAGCCTAAAGCTCGGTTCTTCAAAACAGGTATTTCACTAAAACCATCGCCATCTATATCATATGCATCCCTGTCACGATATTGTCCAAACACCATGACACCTGCATTATAACTATCATTTACTATAGAAGCATTGAAGGTAGTATTGTTCTCAAATGAGCTAGATCCATTTATCCCTGTAATGGTATGGCTAAACTCTCCAGAGTTTCGAATAGGTTCGCGTGTAACAATATTTACAGCACCACCAATTGCATTACCTCCCAACAAAACAGATCCACCACCCCTTATCACCTCAATACTCTCAATCATATTAGCAGGTATTTGCTCTAGACTGTAAATACCTGAAAGTGCACCAATGACAGGACGAGAGTCAATCATTATTTGCGAATATGGTCCTTCCAAGCCATTTATTCGAAGCTGAGTTGTGCCACAGTTTTGGCAGTTATTCTCAACTCGAAGTCCTGGCTGAAACTTCAACCCATCAGAAAGTGTTTTAGAGCTTGTGGCTTCTAGCATTTGCACTCCCATCACGCTAACTAGCGATGATGATTGACGACGTGTAGTGTTGTTTCTATTTGCCAACACCACAACCTCGTCAAGAGATACCGTACCCTCATCAAGTTCAAAGTTTAACTCATAGGTCATACCTTTTTTTATGGTTATATCTTGTGAGATTGTTCTAAAGCCAATCATCGAAACTTCAATAGTTAGATTACCAACAGGTAGATTTCGCAAAAAATAATGTCCTGTGGCATCAGTGGTTACACCAATAGTGGTGCCTTTCACCTTAATAGTAACGTATGGTAAATGCTCTTTTGTGGACTTTTCTAAAACATGACCAAAAATATGTGCGTCACTTTTATTTTTATCAACATCATCTGCTTTTAAGTTTGAGTTCACCAATAGCAGCATGAAAATAAATAGTATATATCTTTTCATTATAATTGTAGTTTTATTCCGTACGCAATTGAACGCACGGGTAATGAGATATGGTAAACCATCACATAAAATGTATGGCTCCATATATATAATATTGTATTTGTATATTTATAGGAATAGCATAGCCTTACTGTTTGAGACAATAGTCCTCAAAAGCTATATTTAAAGTAATTACAAAAAAGGGAAACTACAATGAAGGAGGTGCTCTAAGTCTAAAATAACTTGGCTGGTTAGTGTTTTCGAAAAAGACAGGTACTCTATTATTCAGAATTGACTCAAGCTGAAAGATAGCTACAAAACTAAAAGAGGGTACCACATCGGGCTCTAAGGTAGTATTGTAGTATAAATCAAGTAGCTGAAGCTGTTCCTGTGTGTGGGTATGCTGACTACTTTCGCTCTTATCATATGGGTGCGAGTGATAATAAAGCTCTTTATTTATAATATGTGTATGTGTGAATAGAGTAATCCCGCTTATAAAACCTATAAACAGAACCAAAAGAAACCATGTTGATATATTTCTACACTTATTACACATAATATGACAACAAAGCTAATATATTTTTTTAGAACTAAGCACCACATCTTTAAAATAAGGACTATATTTGTGTACATTTGCACAAAATAATATAATAACTTCACACATTTATGAGTTGAGAATTTAGAAATAAATAATCATAGACCCCAAATATGAACGTTAACGAAATAATAGAACGATATTACACTAAAGGTACAAGACTTTATGATATTTATATGTCACATGTCACAGATGTAACTGAAAAGGCACTACAAATTGCTCAAAAACATCCCGAATTGGCAATTGATGTGAAGTTTATAAAAGAGGCTGGTATGCTGCATGACATAGGAATATATCTGACAAATGCACCCAAAATACAATGCTTTGGTGATATGCCGTACATTTGCCATGGGTATCTGGGTAGTGAACTATTAGCAAAAGAGGGATTTCCAAAGCATGGGCTTGTTTGCGAGCGACATACTGGAACTGGATTGAGCTTACAAAACATTATTGATAAGAAACTACCAATACCTCAGCGAGATATGCGTCCGCAAAGTCTTGAGGAACAGATAATATGCTTTGCAGATAAATTTTATTCGAAATCAAAGCTTGGTCAAAAGAAATCTATTAAGAAGATACGTCAGAACCTTAAAAGACATGATACACATCAAGTTTCAATTTTTGATAGATGGTGTGATATGTTTTTATGACTACGTCACTGCATGATTTGTTGACCCTCTCTGCATACTCTACAATACAACTTTAATCTTGTTTGGCATACTATTTGCAATACATAATAGTAAAATAACAACGATTAGAATTGCCTGCTGGCAATTAAATAACTTACTTATGAATATGAAAAAGAAAGAAGAATTTATCGATACAGATGAGCTTCAAAATGATGAGTCAGTACAATCAGATGCTGATAATGCTATTTTGGACGAAAATGAAATTGAAAATACATCAGAGAATAATAATGATGACAAAGTGGCAGAAGAGACTGACCCTCTAAAGGAACTACAAGATCAATATGACGAATTGAATAATAAGTATTTAAGATTACACGCTGAGTTTGATAACTTTAGAAAGCGCACAGTTAAAGAAAAGGCAGAAATAATTAAAACTGGTGGCGAAAGAATAGTTATGAATATTCTACCATTTGCTGACGATTTTGAGAGAGCATTACAATCTCTTCACTCTGCTGATGATAAAGATGCCGTTGTAGAAGGCATGGATCTTATTTATTCAAAGTTTATTGAGTTTCTTAAGCAACAAGGCATTAAAGAGATAGAAGCTATTGGAGAAGCATTTGATGCTGATAAGTTTGAGGCTGTAACAACTATTCCTGTTCAAGATGAATCACAAAAGGGAGTAGTAATAGATTGCATTCAGAAGGGTTATTATATGCACGACAAAATAATTAGATATCCTAAAGTTATAGTAGGCGAATAAGATGGCAACAAAAAGAGATTATTACGAAATACTTGAGGTTTCGAAAAATGCCTCAGCTGAAGAAATAAAAAAAGCCTACAGGAAAAAAGCCATTAAGTATCATCCTGATAAAAACCCTGATAATGCAGAGGCTGAAGAGAAGTTTAAAGAAGCTGCAGAGGCATACGAAGTTTTAAGTGATGAAAACAAAAGGGCAAGATATGATCAATTTGGTCATGCTGGCTTAGGTGGTGCTGCTAGCGGTGGCTATGGCGGTGGCATGTCAATGGATGATATATTCTCACAATTTGGGGATATATTCGGAGGTCATTTCGGAGGATTTGGTGGATTCGGAGGTTTTGGTGGCGGAGGAAGAAGACGCGCCAATCGTGGATCTGATTTAAGAGTTAAGGTCAAACTTAGCCTTAAAGATGTTTTGAATGGAGTTGAGAAAAAAATCAAAGTCAAGAAACATGTAAGTTGTTCTCACTGTAGTGGTAATGGTGCAGAAAATGGAACTGCCCTATCCACATGCGGAACATGTAATGGATCGGGAATGGTGACCAGAGTATCTAACACAATTCTTGGTCAAATGCAAACTACTGCAACTTGTCCTACATGTAATGGTGAAGGCAAAGAGATTACTACTAAATGCTCATATTGTAGTGGTGAGGGAATTGTTCACGAGGAGGAAGTGATAAACATCAGAATTCCTGCAGGTGTTGAAGAAGGAATGCAATTATCGATGTCGGGCAAAGGAAACGCTGCCAGAAGAGGTGGAGTTAATGGAGATTTACTAATTCTTGTGGAAGAGGAAGAAGATCCAAATCTTATCCGAGATCATAATGATGTTATTTACAACCTGTTTATTAGTTTCCCTACTGCCGCATTAGGTGGATCGGTGGAAGTGCCAACAATAGAGGGAGTTGCTAAGGTGAAAATTGAACCAGGAACACAACCTGGAAAAGTATTACGATTGCGCAACAAAGGATTACCTTCGATTAATGGATTTGGAACTGGTGACGAATTAATTAACGTGAATGTTTATGTGCCAGAGAAACTCTCAGCTTCTGAGAAGAAAAAGATAGAGGAACTAAACAAATCAGATAACTTTGAACCATCAGAATCTGCAAAGAAAAATATATTTAGTAGATTCAGAAAGATGTTCGATTAATAGAAGATTAATATAATTAAATAGCTCAAGGCAACAACCAATAAATAAGGTTGTTGCCTTTTTTATTATATATAAGTAAACAATAATAAGAATTTACTGTTTCTAATATTAATCACTTGTTGTGCGTCATTTTGAAAGCATATAATGATTATCCCTTACACTTCACAGCATCACAAATCTTAAACAATAACATTTTAAATTATGAGCAGCTATTCAATTAAATCATTAGAGCAGTATTTTAAAGTTTATCGCAAATCTATCAATAACCCTAAGAAGTTTTGGGGTAAAATTGCTGAAAACAATTTCACGTGGTACCAGAAATGGGACAAGGTATTAGAATATGACATGCAAAAAGCAGAGTTTACTTGGTTTAGAAATGCAAAAGTAAATATCACAAAGAATTGTATTGATCGACATTTAGCAAACAAAGGTGACAAGCCTGCTATTATTTTTGAACCTAATAATCCTGAAGAACCATCACGACAATACACATATTCACAATTATATACCGAAGTTTCTAAAATGGCAAATGTGCTACGAGAGCAGGGAGTTGGGAAAGGCGACAGAGTATGTATATATCTACCAATGATTCCTGAACTTGCATTTAGTATCTTGGCCTGTGCAAGAGTAGGAGCCATCCACTCTGTGGTATTTGCAGGTTTTTCATCAACAGCATTATCTGCCAGAATAAATGATAGTACGTGTAAGATGCTGATTACTTCAGATGGTGGTTTCAGAGGTACTAAAATTATTGACCTTAAAAAGATTGCTGATAATGCACTGAAAAATACACCAAGTATTGAGAAAGTTTTAGTGGTGAAACGGACTAATAATGATATTAATATGCAAAAGGATCGCGATATATGGCTTCAACCTCTTTTAGATAAGGCTGAATCTACTAATGTTGCGGAAGTGATGGATGCCGAAGACCCACTATTTATACTATACACTTCAGGGTCGACAGGAAAACCTAAAGGGATGTTACATACCACAGCTGGATACATGGTTTATACAGCATTTACTTTTAAAAATGTATTCAATTATCAAGACGATGATGTGTATTGGTGCACTGCTGACGTAGGCTGGATAACAGGACACTCATATATAATATATGGTCCTTTATTAAATGGGGCTACCACATTGATGTTTGAAGGCATACCTTCTTATCCTACTCATAGTCGCTTTTGGGAGGTTATTAAAAAGCATAATGTAAATCAGTTTTACACTGCGCCTACTGCTATTAGGTCTTTGGCAAAAGAGAAGATAGAGTATATTCAACACTTTGAGTTAGACTCATTGAAAGTAATAGGATCAGTGGGAGAACCGATAAACGAAGAAGCGTGGCATTGGTACAACGACCATGTGGGAAACAAACGATGCCCTTTAGTGGATACTTGGTGGCAAACCGAAACTGGTGGGGTAATAATTTCGGCTATACCATTTGTTACACCCACTAAGCCAACTTACGCTTCATTGCCTTTACCAGGTATTAAGCCTGTTTTGATGGATGAATTGAGAAACGAGATTGAAGTAAACCAGAAGATAGGAAATTTATGTATAGAACTACCTTGGCCTGGAATTGCAAGGACAATATGGGGCGACCATCAAAGGTTTATTGATACATATTTCACTACATTCCCAGGAAAGTATTTCTCGGGTGACGGTGCTCTGCGTGATGAGGTAGGCTATTACAGAATTACAGGTCGTGTGGATGATGTAATCATTGTATCTGGACACAATTTGGGAACTGCGCCTATAGAAGATACTATTAATGAACATCAATTTATTGCTGAAAGTGCCATTGTTGGCTATCCTCACGATATAAAGGGAAATGGTCTTTATGGATATGTTGTGCTAAAAGAATCAGGGGAATGGCGTGATAAGAATAATCTTATCAAGGAGATAAATCAATTGATTTCTGATCAGATTGGACCAATAGCTAAGTTGGACAAGGTTCAATTTGTAAGCGGACTACCCAAAACAAGATCTGGTAAAATAATGCGTCGCATTTTAAGGAAAATAGCAGAGAATGAACTAAGTGACTTTGGAGATATTTCAACACTCCTTAATCCTGAAGTGGTAGATGAAATAAAAGATGGACGAATAGAATAAAGTTAGATTATACAACAATCCCCCAATGCTTTAAATTATAAACATCGGGGGATTGTTTTTATTATATTGTTTGTGCTTGATTATTCATCATCACCATATGTAAGTTCTGGAACTGGCTTAATAAATAGTAGCATTAGAACTACTGCAACTAACACTACTAGTGCTAGCTTACTAAAATCTGCACCAAGACTACCTGCATCTGTAGAACTTCCAAGTATAAGAGTAATAGAATATCCTGCAAATACCCCAACCATATTCATAATTCCGTATGCTGTAGCTCGTGCTCTTTGAGGAATTATCTGAGTTAGTATTGGCATATTATTAGTGTCAAACATGCCGTATCCTATTCCGAATAACATAGCAGCACCAATCAGCGCTACATATGTGTGACCTAGGCCTAGTAGTACTAACGAGGGGATAGTTAATCCTAAACCAATAGCACTTGTATATATTCTACCTTTTATATTTTTTTGAACCCATCTGTCAGACATTGGTCCGCCAATCAATACGCCAATAAAAGAGGCTATGGCAATAGATATTGTAGCCATAGGGCCCGCTTTTGCCATCTCTATACCCAGATTCTCGGCAAAGAGAGTTGGTAACCAGTTCTTAGTTGCCCATCCTGGAAAACTTGGTGCCATGAAATAGAACAACATAATCCAGAACGAGATAGTGCCCAATACTAAACCAAAAGACTTGAAGACGGACTCTTTAGGCTTTGGTTGTGTATCAAGTTTTCTATTAAGCTTAGCCGTTGCTGTTCCCGCATGTCCTTCTTTATCATGAAGAAGAAAAACAAGAATTACTGCATAAATTAATCCTACAATTCCAAACCAGTGGAATACTGTATGCCAAGTATAGTTGGCAGCAATTGTGGCACCAAATCCACCTAATGCTTGTCCTGTGTATAATCCCGACATATGAACTCCAATTGCTAAAGACCTAGTCTTTGAAGTGTGGTAATCGGCAATCATGGCCAATCCAGTAGGAAGATACAGAGCCTCACTAACTCCCATCAAAGCACGGAGCCAATAAACCTGTTGAAATGTCTCAGCATATCCCATTCCATAAGTAACTGCTGACCAAACAAATAGACTGCCAACAATCAACCATTTACGATTAATTCTATCTGCAATTATTCCTGCAACTGGACTCATCAGTCCATATATTAATAGGAATATTCCCATTACACGACCAAAGTTTTCAGCTATTGCAAGCTCTTTAATATCCATTTGCATGGATGCCTGCATCGTTGACAACATTTGCCTATCAAGATAATTAAGCAATGCCACCAACCACAACAAGCCAACTACTATCCATGGGTAAGCTTTACTGTTTCTCATTTCTAAATATATTTTATATCAGTTATTAATTTTCAGCTCTAAGTTATTCGAATTCTATTTTTCCTTTCCAAGTATCAGGAGAACGAACTCCAGGCTTTAATTCGCCTTGTACCAAATAGAAACTATCCTTTCCCGATACTAAAGTAGCACCAGCTCGTGCACAGTTATCATTACTTTCTATTGTAGTCCAAACACCTAAGTGAGTATCAAAAGCTCTAACCTCTTTATTGAAATTATAATATTCAATAGGTTGGGTCATATAGTTTTTAGAAAACTCCAAGTTTTTTACAGCTTTCTCGTCCGACGATAGACTATCATCGTGCCCAATGGCATATTGAGTAGAAATGGCATCAAGAAACACATCGTGGTTTACTCCACCAAAACAAATAATATACCTATTATCATAGGGCATTGCTGTTGCACCTCCTAAAGAGAATGGGTTGAGATTATCATCTATTTGAGCTCCGACAACATCCCATTTATTCTCACTAATGTCAAATCTCAAAATATCCGTAGCCATTGCTGGTATATTTTGCGAATCGCCAGTAAAAAAGCCACCTAACAAGAAAAGATACTCTTTACCATCAATTTCAAGACATGAAATAACAGGCTGAACTCTGGGAATACCAGGGAAATCCAGAAGTTTTATCCATTTGTCATCATCATTTAAGTCCAACATATAGATACTATTTGACGCTATTCCATCAACGCTTCCTCCTGCCACAAATAGCTTATTATTAATTTCTCCACCTGCAAAATTATCCATTGAAGCCGGAAGAGAGACTAATTGATTAAGATTTACTTCACCATCTTTTAGGGTAACGTGATAAACACTATTTAAAGATGTAGAGTCGGTGTTACCACCAATCCAGTATGTGCCATTTATGCTATTAATAGAAACCCCATAAGCAGACTTTTGTGGTAAGGTGCCTACCTGTCTCCATGTTTCATCATCGAAATTATACATCAGCACCTCATCGTATAGAGCTTTTGAACCACCCTCAAATCCTAATTTATCAGGAAAGTTGGCACCACCCGCAACTATAATATTACCATCTATCAGTGCAGAATAAGAAGCCGATACTCCTTTAGCGAGATTGTCGCTAAGTCCATCTGTAGATAATTTTGACCATTCTATTTTCATCTGTTTTTCTTTATTTGAGTCGCAAGAGGAAACAGTAGTGATTAATCCTATCACTATAAATCCAATTGATATTCTGATTATATTTTTCACTTTTTAATAATTTATCTTTTTTTGTCTGGACTATAAATTAAATTAGAAACCTCATTTCTGCCATCAGGAGTAACAAATACAAAAGTAAACATCCACTTTTCGAGTCTCACTTCGTTTGATGAAAATCCTGCGACTGGCATTTTAAGTAGAACCTTGTTCCAACCCTTTTTCAAGTCAACAATAATAGGCTCTCTAGCTGATGCATTCTCATTTAGCATTGGTATTTCATTGCTCTTTTTGGTATGTGAGTTTTTCCACATTGGAGGCATTATCTCCTTATTATTTATCCAAACTTTACTCTCTTTATAATCCCATTTACCTTGTTTAGGTGGTAAATCAGCTTCAGAGCGACTATAATTTTGAAATTCAATTATTGCTCCCACCTCCTGCCTTTTAGGAGAATAAACCCAAGTATAAGCATAGGCTGTATGATTCTCCTTTGGGTCTTTATAGAAACTTGGCACCAATGTACCCCACACATGTCTCAAATAAATACCTGCGCCTATAGCCCTTTTGGTTTCATATAGTTTCCCATTATATTTATATTTTTTCTTTAGAGATTTTTCAGGCTCAAATGATTTTGATAAATCACCCTCATTGGGAAATGCATCAGTAATCAGCCAATTTACATTAGTTTGCTTTACATATGGAAATGGCTCATTAGCAAAAGTTTTATCCTTATAATATAGCATTCTTCGTTCAAAATCTTGAAAAGACTTAAACTCGGGATCATTTTTGTCTGTAGATAGGATTGTTCCATTTTTATCAAAATATTCATATCCCCCACCCCTCCATGCTCTCTCGGCGAGAGCAAGCATTGTAGGATAAAAACTATTCTGATTTATAATTTCTATTTCATTTTCTAATAATCTATCATTCCAAATTGCAAGTATTGTACCTGCCAGATCATCACTTCCAATATCTGAATTGTAAATTTTACTATTATAGAGGGCTATTATATCTCCATACATATCATAATGATTAGTGTAGTGAAATTTAGAGTCAATAGCTGGGATACCTGGCTGAGCCTTGCCTCGATAACTCCACATCTGAGTCATGTCTATTTCGCCTGGCTTATATCTCCAACCAGGATTCCACGAAATAACTTTTTTGCCTTTAGATCTTACATATTCAACCATCTGAGGAACAAAATCAGGATTGGTAAACTCTACCTCGTCTGTACCAATATGTATGTAGGGTAGATCAGGAAAAACCTCAGTACAGATTTCGTCCATTAAGTCTTTAATTATTTCAGTTCCTCTTTCAGACTGCATATCCACACCCGTAGCTCTAACAAATGCTGCACTATGGCCTGGCATATCTATCTCAGGAATCAAAAGCATATTATGTTTTTCACACCAATCAGCTATTTCATGCGCATCTTCAATTGTGTAATACTTTCCATGTAAACGTTCAAAACTTGCATCAGCATTTAGTTCAGGATAGCGCTCACTCTCAAGTCGCCAACCTTGATTTTCGGTTAAGTGCCAGTGAAAAACATTGATTTTAAACTTGGACAGTAAGCTGATATGTTTCTTAATTTCTTCTACTGAAATAAAACTTCTTCCCACATCATGCATAAATCCTCTAATCCTGAATGCTGGATAATCTGTTATTTCGCAAGCAGGAATATAGTACTGACCACTTTCATTTTTATCTATCAACTGTTCCAAAGTTTGCATTGCCCAATAAACTCCTCTATCGGTTGTTGCTTCGATTATAATTTCCTCAGCAGTAACAGTGAGACGATAGGCCTCATCAAGATTAATTTTGACTTCGGGAATCGATTTCACCATCTTGATAGAGATATCAGATGGTGATATTTTATTATTTGACAACAGAATAGGATCGCCTTCAGTCCACTCCAAATTTTGGGGTACTGGTAGTAGATTTATTTTATTGTTAGAATTAATTGGTATTAAAACTAACATCAATAGAAACAGTATGATATATATTTTCCTCATTTCTAAATATTAATAATATAATTATAACCTCTCGGCTTTAATCCATTCAACAATATACCCATCATCACTATCACTGTCATCACTTAAAAAATGTATGTAAGATAATCCATGCAGGGATTCATTTGTCATTGCAACTCTTTTTACACGCCTACCATCTACAAACACAGTAGCAAATGGTTTGCTTTTATTTATGTCCCATTCAATAGTAACTGTATGAGATTTATTATCCCTAACTTTAAGGGTTTTAGGGTTTAGCGATACAACAAAAGGAGCAAAGTGCTTCACAGTAGTATCAGTTGGGTTGAACCATCGATCATTCAGCATCACTGAACCATTAGAGTTTAAATTATTAAAGCGAATAGAAGCTGATATTCTTCCCTTTTTGAAAGACGGAAAATTCCATAAAGCACCACGAATAGAGGTCAACAATGAATCGTTTTGTTGATACTTTATCTCAAGGCCATTATCATTAATTTCGCATCCTTCAGTTCTGTTATATCCACAATGCCCCACTATACCATCATAATAACTAAACAAACTCCATTGGTCTAATCCATCATTCGCATTCCACGATCTATTATCTTCGTAGAGCCAATCAATATCAAACATCACCATCACTCGATGAAGAGGATGCTGACCTAGTGATACTAATAATCTACCAGATTCTGTTTCTACAAACTGACTCTGATGAACACTTTTATCGATACCAGGAGCATCGCCAAAGTCTGAAGCATTTCGTCTGTGATCCAAGTACAATTCACGGAAACCTTGCCAAGTAGTACCGTCATCTGACGATATAGCTGCATGAATTGCATTTCTATTGGTAAAGACATCATCCCAAACTCCATCAGTACCATTAATCTCTGGAAGTGGAGTCGTATTTGACCATAAAAAGATTAAGCGTCCATCCCTCAGCTTACCAATTGTAGGCATAGTAATAGTACCATAAAATGGAGAAGGAGTAGATTCACTCCAAGTTAGTCCACCATCATCGGAAAACGATTGATAATGGTAATCCTGAGAAGTTCTAATAAGCATCCATAGTCTTCCATCATTCAACTCAACCACCGTTGGCTCAGCTGCACCATGATTCCATCTTATTCCATCATGAAATCCTCCACCTTGGTGGTCGGGAGTAGTAACTAATGAAGACTGTTGCCATGTTTTGCCATCATCATCAGAAACATAAGTGAAGCAAGCGCGAGGTAATCCTTGCTGTAGTCCATAATGACCTGCAACCACCACTCTCTTACCATCTCTAATAAATACTGGTGGCTTCAACATTATTCCCATATTTATAGATACCTTGATAAGCTCGCGCCCACCATCTAATCCCCCAACTGTACGAATTGCATAAGTTCCCATACCTGGTGCAGAAATCAATCTAAGATACTCGCCTGAGATTGGGCTCTGAATATCTGCAAAAGGTATTTCTTTAGGTATATTGACTTTTTTCCATGTAAAGCCCTTATCCATACTTGATAAATAAAAACTCCCAGGCTCTGCCTGCTCACCATAGTTGTAGTGGCGTATTTCCCCACTCTCTAATTGAGATAAACCAATATAGGCATCACTTGGAGGTACACCTACAACTTTTGGATACATAATTGTTGTATCACTTTGAATGGTATTAGCACCAATTAGTGAAACACAGAAAAAAGCAAACACAAATAATAAGAATTTACGCATAGTTGAAAAAATTAAATTCCCACTGAATTAAAATCTTCCGAGCGTTCGAAAGATTAGTCTACAATATTTAATCTAATATTGCTTTACACAATTGATG
>CAYTQG010000034.1:0-5012 GCA_964439965.1 uncultured Proteiniphilum sp. | reverse complement strand
CGTTCGAAAGATTAGTCTACAATATTTAATCTAATATTGCTTTACACAATTGATGAGCAATAATCATCATTCTAGGTATATGAAATGGTCCCTTAAACATGTTTCCCTTAGCAGGTTGAGCAACCGAACAATTGCGATGAAGATATCCATACCATTCGCCATGTTCAGAATCTGGGAAATGTTTGTAAGTCCAATCATTAATCTGACGATACTTATCTAAATAGCTCTCATCTTTTGTTGCTAAATAAGCATACAGAGAAGCAATTATTGTTTCATTTTGTGGCCACCAAAACTTCATATCCTGCGAATAGTCCTGATGCGGAAAGTTTTTACAATCTTTGAAGTTTATAATACCACCAAACTCTTCGTCCCATCCCCACTTCCACGACCAATCAAAAATAGTTATTGCCTGCTTCACAAGTTCTTCATCCCAATTTCTGTGTTCAGCCTCGGCCATAATAAACCATGAGGTTTCTAAACTATGACCAGGATTAATTGTACGGCCTATTGCTGTGTCTATAAACTCTCCATTTGCACCCACGGTCTCCAACAGTGCTTCGAACTCAGGCTTCATATGAAGCTTTACAATTGAAGCTATTGAATCATTAATTTGCTCATCAAGAATAGGGTCTTTAATTGCAGCCCTTACTCTAGATGCAGTATTAATCATAATCATACAAAGCGAGTGACCATGCATTGGTTGAGTATCCATATACTTAGGTTCTAATAGCCCTGGAGTAGTATCATATTTCTGAATAAGCTTAAACAAGTTAAGAGCTTTCTCCGCATACTCTTTTATTCCAGTAGCTATTGAGTACTCCGCCATAGCAATTGCTGCAAAAGTCTCTGAAAACAAATATCTTCGTTTACGCAAAGGCTTTCCATCAGCAGTTATTTCGAAAAACATCCTACCATCGGTATCAAAACAATGCTTTTCAATAAAATCTATTGCTGATTTTGAAGCTTCAAGGTATTCGGGTCTTTGATCTATCTGGTTAAATGCATATGCAAAAATAAATCCTGCACGACCTTGAAACCAAACCGACTTAGTAGTATCCATTAGCGTACCATCACGATCAACGCTAGTGTAGAAGCCTCCATTTACCTTATCCAAGCCATACTTAAGCCAAAATGGTAAAATATCCTCAGTCAGATCGTTTTTATAACGTTCAGCCCAAAACTCTAAGTATTTTTTATTCTCTAGTGAAATCATTATTATAATTACTAATTAATAAACTCAGCATTAAAACTGATTACAACGCTCAAAGAAATTGATTGCCTCAAGCTCCTTTTTCATTGAAGCTTCTTCAGCATCAGTCATATTACGGAAAGGTGTTCGGTTTTCACCCAAGTCAAGCCCAATTAATTTCATAATACGCTTTCCACCTACTATATTACCTCTATAGTTTACAATGACATTAATTACATCTTGAGAGAAATTTTGCTTTTCTCTAGCAGTTTCAAGATCACCATTTTTCCAAGCATCGATAATTCCAACTAGCTCTCGACCATTATAATTGGTAGTGCCACCAATTCCTCCTTGTGCACCACCCATTGCAAGAGCAGGCAAAATAGTTTCATCTTGGCCATGAAGCATATCAAACTTACCATCTTTATAAAGCATACATTGATTATACTCATATATACTCTCGTAAGTATATTTTATACCTGCAAAGTTTGGAATACGACCATCAACAGCTTCTAGAAATGGCAACATAGGAAGAAACACACCGCTCAATGCTGGTATATGATAGAAATAGAATGGCAGATTAGGAGCGCCTATAGCTATTTCCTCACAATACTTCACAAGCTCTTCTACTCTTCCCGCTTTAGGAAATGGAGAAGCCATAGCTCCTACACCAAATGCACCAATTTCTTGAGCATGAGCTGCAAGTTTGTGACTTTGTTTTACGCAGGTGCTACCCACATGCACAATCACTTTAAAATCTTTTGGTGATACGCGCATCCATTCTTCAGCTAGCAATATTCGCTCTTGTTCAGTAAGCATATAACCTTCACCTGAAGAACCATTTATAAAAACACCTTGCAATCCATTTTTTTGAAGCATTTTTGCATAAGCTTCGATGGGCTCCAAATTAACCTCTCCGTTTTTATCAAATGGAGTAAATGGAGCATTTATTAATCCAGTAATTTTTTCAAATTTCATAATTATAATTTTTATGTTGTAAATTTCTTTTTTTATTCTGTCGTAAATATTGAAGCTGGTAATCCTGCTCTGTTTATCAAGTTGGCATTGGTAAACGGTTGCCATCCATATCTTACATATTTAGGTTTTGACACCTCTGGTGACGACAATACCACCTTGTTGCCTACAATCGTAGCCCGAGCAGGATAAAACATTCCTTTGTACTCGGCTACTTCAAATGTAGTTGGTTCATCACCATCTGATGTGGCAAGCCCATCAGCATAATCAAAAACAACCTCTACTTCTGTTCCTAACACATTAATATTTTTATATAGAGGGCCAGATGGTGTAATGTTACTTTTTAAATATGTTTTGTTTAGCGCCAGTTTTCCGAATCGCTCACCAACCTCTTGCTTATAAATCGGGTGGACATCTAAAGAATCTCCAACATCACTCGAAACTATCATGCCCGAATAGAGAATCTCTTCAGATAGGCGTCGTTGGCTATCTCTGAACCAAGGCCATGATGGGCGATCAATGCTTGAAAGCTGGGCAAAATAAAACGGCAACTCTTCATGGTTCCATGTGCTACGCCAACTAGATACTAGTAGTTTAAATAATTTATAGTGTGCATCTTTGTTGTGTGCATTCGACTCGCCTTGATACCATATCACACCGGCAATAGGAAATGCAGATATTGGTCTGATGCCTACATCATACATATATCCTGGTTCATAAGGGTGGCGTTGAAGAGGTTTTCTATCTTCTCCCATATTCTTTTTAGCTCTACCTCTTACCCATTCTTGAATAAAATCATTGTCGAGCCAATTGCGTTGTATTGCAGGAAACTCACGCTCCAAGTCTTGTCTATTAATCCACGACTCAGTATTGGTACCACCTACGGCATTGCAAATTACACCTACTGGCACTTGTAAACTATCTTGAAGCATTTTTGCAAAATGATATGCAACTGCCGAAAAACGTGATGATGTTGCCTCAGTACTCTCTTTCCAACTTGTATCTTCTAGATAGTGCAATTGATTAATTGAGTCTAAAGCGCTTTCGCTCCATGTTACATTATCGGTACGCCATCTGGCCTTCATGTCAAAAAAGCGTATCTGTGAGTTATTAGATTCAGCTATCGTCTCTTTGGCATTATATGATTTTTTCAATTCAAACTCCATATTGGACTGTCCTGATGCAAGCCAAACTTCGCCTGCTAATATATTCTTATACTCAATATTTTGGGTTGAAGATTTTATTTTTAAGGTAAATGGTTTACCTACTTTAAGGGGTTTTAGAGTAACGCTCCATTTGCCGTTATCTGCTGTATGTGTAATAATCTTTTGCTTTTCAATTTCAACTGTAATCTTGTCACCACTATTTGCAACACCCGATATTTCGAAAGGAATACCACGTTGCATCACCATATTATCACTATATATATTAGGCATTTGAAGTCCACCAAAGTCACCTGTGATAGAAGAATAAACAGTTTTTGCTAATATAGTTGCCCCATCCTTATCGGGATGCACTGCATCATGTAGCTGATGGCTATATGGATAAGAAGGCTCGTAAAAATCTATTAACTGAGATTTGCTTATCTCTGCTACTATTTCAATGGCCTCTTGTATCTCGTGATGCCAGTCACGCGTGCCCGACTCAAATCTCGGATGACGGTCCGAAAGTGGTGTCATACGAGCAATCATAATCCTAGTATCAGGATTCACATCTCTAAAAGATTGAATCAAATCTAAATAATCATTCACAAAACAATCTCTGTAATTGGGCCAATTACGTGGATCTGTGTCATTAATACCCAAGTGAATCACCACAATATCACCTGCAAACTCCAATGCTTGCTTATACTCTTCTGTTTTGATATATGGTCTATGTCCTTTATTTAGCAATGTTGCTCCTGAATGACCAAAGTTCCTAACTTCGTACTCAGAACCCAACATTCTTTGTAGTTGAGATGGATACGCATTTTCTTCTCTGTCATGCAATAAATATCCGTATGTAATACTGTTACCCACACAAGAAACCTTAATAGGGTTTGCGAATATAAAAAAACCTGCAAGTATATAAAATACAAATAATAATATCTTTTTCATTTCACTATTATTTCTATTCTTCAATATAAGGTCTTAATACATCAACCCACTTCAGGTATCCTGCACCCAAAAGATGCAAACCATCATTGCTGTATTTTAGGTCTATCTTACTTGTGTTAGGAATTGTCAGATACGAGAATAAATCTATATAAGTAACATCTTTTTCAATTGATAATTTCTCCAATTTAGAGTTTAAACATGGTATTTCAAGATATCTTTTGGTATGCCCCCCAAACATTCCAGTCTCATCGTTTAATGGTAATACACTTTGAACGTATATTTTTGTTGTAGGAGAATCTTTTTGAATTTTATCAACAATCTTTTCTATTCCGGAAGATATAGAATCTAACGTCGTTCCACGAGCTACATCATTTATACCAATCATCAAAAATATTTTGCTAGGCATACCATTTGTTATAGCATCCAGTCTATCAAATACGCCTTCGCATACATCGCCACTTATACCACGATTTTTGATATTAGGATTATTAAATAACTCGTGCCACTCCGCACCATTAGTAATACTATTTCCCAAGAACACAATATCAGTTGTATCAATCGGTAAAGCCTCAAACAATGACGCCCGCTGATAATAAAAGGTGGAATATTTATTGTTTTGTGAGTATAAGTTCGCTAAAACAAGTAGCAATGTAAGTATTGTTGCTCTAAATTTCATAGTAAAATATAATAATATTATTTTGCACAAAAATAAAAAATAATAATATATCTTCGGCTATTAATAAAAGATATTA
>CAYTQG010000033.1:0-24705 GCA_964439965.1 uncultured Proteiniphilum sp. | reverse complement strand
CTGAAGAGGCTGCTGCTGAAACTACAGAAACTGAAGAAGCTGCTGCTGAATAAGAACTTTGTTTTCTATAAAGCATAAAATAAAAATACACTCAGATTCTGGGTGTATTTTTTTTGTTACTAACGGATCAGAAAAACAAAATACCATTTTGATCTAAAAACGACCAATCACAATTTGAAGTAAACACACTGCAAATAAATAGAACCGCTGAGAAAACCCTTCCCAGTTGGTGAAAATATGTTTATTATAATCGTTTTGGCGTTAATTAATCCTTAATTCTGGACTTTTTTCGGGGTTTTTATAATTTTAAGGAGAAATGTTAAACAAAGGAGCGATTTATTTGTTAAATTTGAACACTAAAATGATCTTTTAAATTTTATATTTATCATTTATATAATAGGATAAGTAAAAGAGAAGTATGAAAAAATCAACTATTTGGCTGCTTGCAGTAATCATGATTGTAGCTTTTTTCTCTTTGCTCTTTCTTCAGGTCAGATATATGAAAACAAGTATGTCTGTTAGAACTGATCAATTTAATGAGATGGTTAAACGAAGTCTTATTAATGTTGCAAGGGATTTGGAACAAGATCAAACACTGCGCTATCTTGAAGAAGACATGGAAGAGTCCGAAAACAGATATTCCAACTATGCTCAGCAGGGAGGATCATCTGGAATTATTTCGCAGCACTCACAAACAACCATATCTCATCAAGATGGTGGACAAACAAGAATAGAGCAAATAATTCAAAACCAGAGTACCATAGGGCAAATTGGGAAGGGAGGAGTATTTCTTACACCAAGAAGCAATGCTAATTCCATATCCAAAACCTCGTACGATTTACAGCAATCTCTATCAAGGAGATATCTGTATGAGCAAGGATTATTGAACGAAGTAATTTTAAAAATTCTGTATAGAGCCAGTAATGAACCAATAGAGGATAGAATCAACTTTTATGATTTGGATAAATATATCCGTTCGGAGCTATTGAATAACGCTTTAAATGTTCCTTACAGTTTCCAGGTTATAGATTATAATAATAGAATTGTGTATTCTTCTCCAGGATTTTCAAATAAAGACGAAAATTCAATTTATACACAAATTCTGTTTCCCAATGATTCACCCTCTAAGCTAAATAAGCTCAAAGTTTATTTTCCAACGAAAAGAGACTTTGTTTATACTGAAGTTTCATTCTTCATGCCATCTTTGATATTTACATTTATTCTTCTAGTTACGTTTATATATACTTTTGCAAATTTATTTAGACAAAAGAAACTATCTGAGATGAAAAATGACTTTATAAATAATATGACTCACGAGTTAAAGACACCAGTTTCAACAATTTCACTGGCTGCTCAAATGCTTCGTGATGTATCTATTACAAAGTCTCCAGAAGTATTTAAACATGTCACTGGAGTTATAAATGATGAGACCAAACGATTAAGTTTTCAAGTAGAAAAAGTGTTGCAAATGTCACTTTTTGATAAGCAGAAAACAACTCTCAAAATAAAGGAAGCTGATGTTAACGACATTGTTGTAAATGTAGCTAACACTCATGCCCTAAAGGTAGAGAAGTTTGAAGGCAAGTTAGACATCGACTTACAAGCAGATAATACTCTTGTAAATATTGATGAAATGCATTTCACAAACGTACTTTTCAATCTACTTGACAATGCTCTTAAATATAAAAAAGATGATGTTCCGCCGATACTGATGATTAGAACCCGAAATGAAGGAAACAGAATAATTATTTCAGTTGAAGATAACGGAATTGGAATGAAGAAAGAAGATGTAAAAAAGATTTTCGATAAGTTTTATCGAGTCACAACTGGAAATCTTCACGATGTAAAGGGATTTGGATTAGGCCTCGCATACGTGAAGAAAATTGTAACAGATTTAAATGGAACAATCCGCGCTGAAAGCGAATTGAACAAAGGAACAAAATTTATAATTAGTTTACCCACAATAACACAAAAATGATGATGGAAGAAAAATTGAAACTATTTTTATGCGAAGATGATGAAAACCTAGGTATGTTACTTAGAGAATATCTTCAAGCAAAAGGATTTGAAACAGATCTTTTCCCTGATGGAGAAGCTGGATTCAAAGGGTTTGTGAAAACAAAGTACGACCTTTGCATCGTGGATGTTATGATGCCAAAAAAAGACGGAGTAACTCTTGTAAAAGAGATTAGAAGTCTAAATACTGAAGTACCAGTAATATTCTTGACTGCCAAAAACATGAAAGATGACATTCTTGAAGGATTTAAGGCTGGTGCTGATGATTATATTACTAAACCATTTAGCATGGAAGAATTAGTGTTTCGTATTGAAGCAATAATCAGACGTGTAAAAGGTAAAAAAGCAAAGGAACAGCAAGTTTATAAATTCGGAAACATGACTTTTGATACTCAAAAGCAAATTCTGAAAATTGGTGATACAGAAACCAAACTTACAACGAAAGAGTCGGAACTGTTATCGCTACTTAGTGCACACTCAAATGATATTCTTGAGCGTAACCATGCATTAAAGCAAATTTGGGAAGAAGATACTTATTTCAATGCCCGTAGTATGGATGTTTATATTACTAAACTACGTAAGCTATTGAAGCCAGAACCAAATATTGAAATTATTAATATTCATGGTAAAGGATATAAGCTTATCGTTCCAACTGAAAACGAAGCTGAAAACGAACAATAGTAGTTATTTACTATCGCAACTTTTAAAAGCCACCCATCAAAGGTGGCTTTTTTTATTGAATTTAGTTATCTTTGTAAAAAACAATAAAGCATGATTCATTCAATGACAGGCTACGGAAAAGCCGTAGTAGAATTACCAAACAGGAAATTAACTATAGAAGTTAAGTCACTAAACAGTAAGCAGTTTGATTTATTTACACGAATCCCACTCATATATAGAGATAAAGAAATAGGATTACGAAACAGGCTTGCCAAAAGACTAGAAAGAGGAAAAGTTGACTTAAATTTTAATCTTGAACATATATCTAAAGATGTTACATCCAAAATAGATCATAATGTAGTAAAACAGTACTATATCGAACTCGATAAACTATCTAGTGAGCTTAATATATCAGCTCCCCAGGATTGGCTTCCCACCCTACTACGCCTACCAGATGTAATGAAACAAGAAATAGAAGAGGTGGATGATTCAGAATGGGCTCTTGTGGAAGACACAATCGAAAAGGCAATTGATGAGCTTATCAATTTTAGAATTCAGGAAGGTGAAGCATTAAAAAAAGTACTGATAGCCAACATTGATAATATTCGTTCTCTTCTAAAGAATGTAGAAATGTATGAGAATGAGAGATTGGAGAAAATAAAATCCCGAATATATGATAATCTCACACAACTTGAAAATGTAGAATACGACAACAGCCGTTTCGAACAAGAAATGATTTTCTACATGGAAAAGCTAGATATAAACGAAGAGAAGACTCGTTTGGCTAATCATCTCGACTATTTCATTAAAACGTTGAATGAAGAAAAATCACAAGGAAAAAAGCTAGGGTTTATCTCACAAGAAATAGGTCGCGAAATAAATACTTTAGGGTCAAAGTCAAACCACTTTGAAATGCAACGTATTGTAGTTCAAATGAAAGATGAGCTAGAGCAAATAAAAGAGCAGATTTTAAATGTATTATAAAGTGGAAATTCTAAAAACAATAAATAATGAGTAAATTAATAATATTCTCTGCTCCATCAGGAACAGGCAAATCCACCCTTGTTAGATATTTAATAAATCTTGATCTCAATCTTCAATTTTCTATATCAGCCACAAGTAGAGAGCCACGTGGTGAAGAAAAGGATGGAGTTGAGTACTTTTTTATAACTAGCAAAGAGTTCAGAGACAAAATAGCAAATAATGAGTTTATAGAATACGAAGAAGTTTATGAAGATAGGTTCTATGGAACTTTAAAAAGCAATGTTGATGACATACTAGATAAAGGTAAAAATGTTGTTTTTGATATTGATTGCGTAGGAGGATTAAACATTAAAAAGATCTATGGAGACAGAGCTTTAGCAGTATTTATAATGCCTCCATCAGTGCAAACACTTCGCGAAAGATTGGAGAAGAGAGGAACAGACACCCCCGAAGTAATTGAAAGTAGGCTAGCCAAAGCAGAATATGAAATGAGCTTTGCACCACAGTTTGACATTATAATTGAAAATGACGACTTCGACCAAGCAAAGGAAGAGACCTACAATGTTATTAAAAAGTTTATCAATTCATAACTTTACTACTTGCACAAAAGCTCTCAACTAAATATGCCATATCAATTTTTACTAAAAAAAGGCATATAACCATATCAATTCGATAAATGCAAAAGTTTTTAGAAAAAAATCTCCTCCCTATTGCAATGGTTATAGGTATTGTTTTTCACAAATACCTAGCCATACTCTCGCCCGCAACGCCCTATTTACTTGCATTAATGCTATTTATCACATATAGTAAAATAGCATTAACGGATATTAGATTCAATAAACTTCATTATATACTAATCCTGATTCAATACTTGGGTAGTTTAGTCATTTATTTACTTCTAAGAAATATTAATGAAACGCTTGCCCAAGCCACAATGATATGCGTGCTAGCACCTACTGCCACTTCAGCACCAGTGGTAGTAAGTCTATTGGGGGGAAATGTAGCATCTACAACCGCATTCACATTATTAAGTAATCTATTACTAGCCATACTTGCCCCATTATATCTCACCTTCATTGGCGATGTCGGGAGCGGATTATCATTTGCAACTTCCTTTATCATAATACTAAGAAAGGTATTACCTATTCTTCTTTTACCTTTTATTCTAGCGTTGATATTACAGAATGTTTCTCCTAAATTACACACAAAAGTAAAACAGGCTCAAATTTTATCTTTTTATATTTGGGCTGCAGCTCTCACTATTGTTTTAGGTAATATCACAAACTATGTAATTCTAGAAAAGAACAATAATTTTTCTATTGAGGTTCTCATTGCTACGGCATCATTAATTATATGCTTATCACAATTTGCAATTGGACGAATGCTAGGGAAAAAATTTGGTCAAACAATAACTGGCGGCCAAGGAATGGGTCAAAAAAATACTATACTAGCTATTTGGCTCACTCAAACTTACCTCAATCCACTTGCATCATTAGGACCAGGATTGTATGTAGCATGGCAAAACATTGTAAACTCCTATCAGATATGGAGAAAAAAACAATCAGAGCATTAGCCGCTCATTCATCACATTACTTCTACAAAACCTACCCACCACAATAATAAGCCTATGTTATAAAACATAAATGGTAGTCAATACACTTTCATGATAAATTATTAACTTGCATCGCAATAAAAATAATACCGCTTTACAATTATTTAAAGCACATTTATTATTGAAACTTATAAATTTAAATACTTAAAATTTTTATCAATCATGAAAGTTTACAAAACAAACGAAATCAGAAATATTGCTATTGTTGGCAATTCGGGATCAGGTAAGACCACTCTCGCCGAAGCTATGCTTTTCGAGTGTGGTCTTATAAAACGACGTGGAACAGTTGAAGCCAAAAACACAGTTAGTGACTACTTCCCAGTAGAAAAAGAATACGAATACTCAGTATTTTCAACAATCCTTACATACGAATGGAAAGACAAATTAATGACATGGATTGACTGTCCAGGATCAGATGACTTTTCTGGAAACATATCATCGGCAGTTGCCGTAACAGATTTGTCCGTTATGTTGGTTGATGCAACTAGTGGCGTAGAAGTAGGTACTATCAACCAATTTAGACAAATCGAGAAGCTAAACAAACCGATAATGTTTGTTATGAATCGTTTGGATCATGATAAAGCAGACTATGACAACACACTAACAAACCTGAAAGAACACTATGGAAACAAACTAGTACCAGTTCAATATCCTACAGGAAGTGGAGATTCATTTGACGGTATAGTTGACGTACTAAAACAAAAATATTATAAGTGGAAACCAGGAGCTACTGCACCTGATGTATTAGAAATACCTGAAAGCGAAAAAGAGAGAGCAGACGAGCTATACAGAGTATTACTTGAAGCTGCTGCAGAAAATGATGACACTTTAATGGAAAAATATTTCGACCAAGGTGTTCTTACCGAGGAGGAAATGATTAAAGGTATCCAACTAGGAGTTATCAGTCGCAGTTTATTCCCTCTTTTCTGTGTTTCAGCCGAAAAGAATATGGCGGTCCACCGCTTAATGAACTTCTTAAGCATTGCTGCACCATCACCAGAGATGATGGATGGATACGAAAACACTGATGGCGAAATTATCGAACCTAATTCAGACGGACCAGCTAGTCTATTCTTCTTTAAAACAACTGTTGAGCCACATATCGGAGAGGTATCTTACTTCAAAGTTATGAGTGGTAAGGTTAAAGAGGGAGACGATTTATTTAATACTAATCGTAATTCTAGAGAAAGAATTGCCCAAATGTATTTGGTAGCAGGTCAAATTAGAGAGAAAGCTACTGAACTAGAGGCAGGAAGTATAGGAGCAGCTGTTAAGCTAAAAGATGTAAGAACTGGAAATACATTAAACGGAAAAGGAGCCGAAAACAAATTCGACTTTATTAAATATCCAGCACCAAGATACAGAAGAGCTATTAAAGCTAAAGTTGAAGCAAACTCAGAGAAACTAAGTGAGGCTTTAACTAGAATGAGAGAGGAAGACCCATCATTAATTATTGAAATCTCCAAAGAGCTAAGACAAACAATAGTTTCTGGACAAGGTGAATTCCACCTAAAAACAATGAGATGGAGACTTGAGAACAATGATAAAATTGAGATCGATTTTCTTGAGCCACGAATTCCATATAGAGAGACTATCACTAAACAATCTAGAGCCGACTATCGTCACAGAAAACAATCTGGAGGTGCAGGACAGTTCGGTGAAGTACATATGATTGTTGAACCATATGTAGAAGGAGTACCTGTTCAAGATATTTATAAGTTTAACGGACAAGAGTTTAAAGTTCAAGCTCGAGATGTTCAAACAATCAATCTAGATTGGGGTGGTAAATTAGTGTTCGTAAATAGTATTGTTGGAGGTTCTATTGATGCCCGTTTCCTTCCAGCTATTCTTAAAGGAGTAATGGGGCGCCTTGAGCAAGGACCACTTACAGGATCATATGCACGAGACGTAAGAGTTATTGTTTATGATGGTAAGATGCACCCAGTTGATTCAAACGAGATATCCTTTATGCTTGCAGGACGTAATGCATTTAGTGAAGCATTTAGAAACGCTGGTCCAAAAATTCTTGAGCCAGTTTATGATATTGTAGTTTCTGTTCCAAGCGATTATATGGGAGATGTGATGAGTGATCTTCAAGGACGTCGCGCCATGATTATGGGAATGGAAAGTGATAAAGGAATTGAAAAGCTAAACGCTAGAGTTCCATTAAAAGAAATGTCTAACTATTCTACTTCATTAAGCTCCATTACAGGAGGTAGAGCATCCTTCACAATGAAGTTTGCAGAATACGATCTTGTTCCTTCTGATATTCAAGATAAACTTCTAAAAGAATATCAAGAGCAAAATGAAGAAGACTAATTAATAAACCAATATTTTAATAAGCGGGAGTTTTTTATAAATTCCCGCTTTTTTTATGCCATATCTTCTCCACAACACTCTTTGGATTATAAACTATTTGAAATAATCCTCAAAAAGTTGTGTAAAAGTATTATTTTTGTAATTATTTTAAATACAATTTCAGACAACAACTTAAGCGATGAAACAACGAATATTTCATTTTCTAATTCTTTTATTTTTAGTCACACCACTTTTTGCACAACAATTCGAAGGAAGTTACAAATACAACAATGACTCAATATGTTTTACAGGTGATAAGGTGATTTTTAACCTCAGTGATTTCAGTGCACTGCAATCTCAAATTGTTGGAGAGGGAACATATACCTACGATGACAACTTTTTAATAATAAATACCGGAGACTATTCAGGAAACAAATCAAGTTTCAGCAAGCAAGAGTTGGAGTCAGAAGAACAAGCCTCATTATCTGTAAAAGGAATTGAAGGATATCCATTTTCAGGCGCCCTAGTTGAATACCTATCAAAATCGGGTAAACCTATTAAGAGTAGCATATCTAATGAAGAAGGATTAGCCGAGTTTAATATAAACGACAAGATTAAAACAATCAAGGTTTCACACCTTGGGTACAATGATATTATTTTTGATTACGATCCCAAATCAAACTTCGAAGTAATTCTAGCCAAACACAATGTTATTCAAAATCAAACTGTGCTAATTGAGCTCAAAGAAGAAAGCGATGAAGAAATAGTAGTAAGACTACTTACAGAGAATTTTGTGAAGGGCAAGAGCAAAGAAAAGGCACTAGACAAAGAACTTAAAAGAGCAAACAAGGCTAATGTACTCAGCAAAAGGCTAAAGAAAGAATACGTATCAACATTTTACAATAGATAATAAAATATTATTTGAACTAAAGCTATAACTATTACACGGTTAAAGCTTTATAGAACTCTTATACTAGAATAGTATAATGCAAAGAGGACGAAACCACATTGTGATTCGTCCTCTTTTCTATTATATATATAATACATAAATACCTCTATACTACATACAATGAGCTAATAGATTCATTGTTAGTAACCTTCATAATTGAAGTAGCAAACATATCAGCAACCGAAAGCACCTTCACCTTACTGCATGACTTATAATATGGAATACTGTCAGTGAAAATAATTTCAGACAAAGCAGAGTTTTCCACACGCTCACTAGCAGGGTCCGACATCACGGCATGACTAGCAATAGCACGTACCGAATTTGCACCATGGCTCATCATAAGCTCTGCTGCACGAGTCATAGTACCCGCAGTATCCACTATATCGTCAATTATTAAAACGTCCATACCTTTCACATCACCTATTATTTGCATATCCGATATTTCGTTAGCCTTTTTTCTAAGCTTATAGCAAATAACCATCGGGCAACCCAAGAACTTAGCATATGCGCTTGCTCTTTTTGTACCCCCCACATCTGGTGTAGCAATCACAAGATTATCTTGATCAAAAGATCTCATATAATCT
This sequence comes from uncultured Proteiniphilum sp., assembly GCA_964439965.1. GTDB lineage: Bacteria > Bacteroidota > Bacteroidia > Bacteroidales > Dysgonomonadaceae > Petrimonas. The sequence goes on along the minus strand of CAYTQG010000033.1, from coordinate 15,602 downwards.
ACAAATACACCCGAAGCATACAAGTGATCAACAGGTACATCAAAGAATCCTTGAATCTGATCAGCATGCAAATCCATTGTAATCAAACGATTGATACCTGCAGCGGCAAGCATATCAGCTATAAGCTTAGCACCTACGCTCACTCTAGGTTTATCTTTTCTATCTTGTCTAGCCCATCCAAAGTATGGAATAACTGCGACAATTGATTTAGCAGATGCACGTTTAGCAGCATCAATCATTAATAGCAACTCCATCAGATTATCGGAGCTTGGATAAGTGGATTGAATTAGAAAGACCTGTTTCCCACGGATTGACTCCTCATAAGATACAGAAAACTCCCCGTCCGCAAAATGTTCCACAATCATATTGCCTAAGGGGCAGCCTAAACTTTCACAAACTTTTTCTGCGAAATAACGAGATTTAGTACCAGAAAAAACTTTAAAAGGTAATTCTTGCATGACCTATTGATAATATTTTATTTAGTTTATTAAACAGCTTAATTATTTTTATTGTGCCTGTTTCTATTAAGTGCAAAATTACAAAATTAAATCCTTAATGTTGTCATAAAGCTAATACTTTATATATTTCGCCGCTATTTTGTTCTAGTTTTATTTTTATATGTTCACTATTAGTGAATGCTATTTCACTGACATCCGCCTCAAGCAATGGCTTTGCCACAAATTTAGACTTATCAGCATAATTAAAGAACTGGAATGCATGCTCAGGAATCTCCACAACTATCTCCACTGGCTTGTTATCAAAGTTGGCTACCACAAGAACCAGGTCATCCTTATATCCTCGTAGGAAAGCAAATTGTTTAGTCGAATCAAACCCCATGTTCTCATAGTTTGCAAACATCAAGTCGTAAAACAAGCCATGCGACAAAGCCTTTTCTTTATTACAAAGCGACACCAATCGAGAGTAAAACAGCTTTAGGCCCTTTTCACCATCAGTCAATAGATCATCATTCCATTTCCCTTCATTATTCCATCTTCTTATAGAATCTACCGACCAATAATCAAAAATAGTAGTACGTCCATCCCTGCCACTAAATCCCTCTTCGTCCATTCCAGGTTCACCAAGCTCTTGGCCAAAATAAACCATAACAGGATTAGTATTCACACATGCCGACACAATCATAAGTGGCTTACCAGCATTAGCATCACTTAAAAAGAAATCAGATGCAACCCTTTGCTCATCATGATTCTCAATAAAGTTCAGCATCTTATGTTGAATATCACCCACAGCATTCAAAGCAAAACTAATATCAGATGAAGGCTTATGTCCTGCAGCCACATCACGCAACACATCATATAGCCCCACCTTATCATATAGATAGTCGAATATATTATCTCCCAAATATGAACGATATAGCGATGGATTGTAAATCTCAGCAATAAACACAATGCCAGGATAATCTTCTTTTACCTGAGGTACCACCCATTCCCAAAACTCCACTGGCACCATCTCAGCCATATCACATCTAAATCCGTCAATATTCTTATCAGCCCAATAAAGCAGAATATCTTTCATTTTGTGCCAAGTATCAGGGATAGGCCAAAAGTGGCGCGCACCACCACCCAAGTAATCAATACCATAATTTAGCTTCACCGTTTCATACCAATCATAAATAGAAGGATGACTAGTAAAACTATCATTCCCCGTAGCCTTTGCCGGTATCTCCTCATATTTTGCATTAGGATACTTAGATTTCACAAAGTCTAAATTAAGCTCCTCACCAGGCATATAATAGAAATTGTTACGATTCGAAAACCAAACACCCTGATCGTCTTCATCACCAAAATCATCAATATGATCAGGCTTATTTATAGATCTATAATTTCTTGCCAAGTGGTTAGGAATAAAATCAATAATCACCTTCATGCCAGCCTTATGAATGCGCTCAATGGTAGCCTCAAATTCATCCATTCGCTTATCCACATTCACTGCCAAGTCGGGGTCAACATCGTAATAGTCTCGCACCGCATAAGGCGACCCCGCCCTACCCTTAATAATTTCGGGAAACTCACGAGGCAACCCATACTCAATATATTCTGTAGTAGAAGCATGTGCAAGCACACCTATAAGCCATATATGCGTATATCCATCATCTTTTAGCTTATTCAGCAAATCTGATGAAATATCAGCAAACTTGCCACACCCATTCTCCACAATCGAACCATTCTTTATATTATTAGATACAGTATTGCCAAATAATCTAGGTAATATCTGATAAATAAATATCTTTTTATTCTCCATTTATTTTGAAATTGATTTGATCAGTTTTATATTTTTCTTTACTTTTTGTTCAAGCTCACTATATCTATTACACCTCCTAATTATCTTCAATGATTTCTCAGTTGACAGCGCTTCGATAGTCGAATCGTATCCCAATTCCATAATAGTTTCAATATTTTTCAAGTCGAACATAAAGTATTTCTCAAAAGATTCAGTCTCCACCAATACATCACACATATTACGGTCAATAATAGTATTCGAGTTTGACATCAGTTTGAAGACTCTCTCTGCTGTATTCTTCATGTTTGCTTTCTCTGGCATAGGCAAAGTTAGTGATACATTTACTCCAAAAACAAATTTACACTCATTCCTAATCACCGATACAGGAAAGTTCTTTAGCAATCCACCATCCACATACGGCACATCATCTATTATTTTCGGATTAAATACTAAGGGAACAGTACACGAAGCTACAACGGCATCAATCAGTTTGTCACCCTCACCAAAAACAGTAACACTGCCATTAAGCCAATTTGTAGCTACTGCTTTAAAGGGAATCTGAAGCTGCTCAAACGTAGTTGATCTAAGATTATTTTTCAGAAACTTGTCCAGTCCACTGTTTTTAAAAAGTCCCGTTTTTGGAAATGTAAACTCTGCAAAGTCTTTAAAATCTTTGTGCTGAAACAATTCGGCAATCTCCTCCGGTGTAAAACCATCAGCATAAAAAACTCCAGCCAATGCACCAGCACTTGTGCCCACTAATATATCAGGTTTTAAATTATAGACCTCAAATACTTTCAATGCCCCTAGGTGGGCAAATCCCCTTGCACCTCCACCACTCAATGCATATCCTAGATAATGATTATATTCCTTTCTAAATAGCGACATCTGAATTTATTTTTTCATACAAACAACAATAATATTCTCTGTATATGTTAACATAAGGTTAGCCAAGCAATTATGGCATCACATACTGCAAAAATAACCTTATTTCTTTAAACAAGAGTATAATTTGTCTAAAATATATTCAGCTGCATTGTTATCACCAACCCAATCAGTTGTTGTGAAAAGATTTAAGTTCTGATATAGTTCTATTTAAAATAGGATGAACCGTATCCGGCGAAATTTCCGAAAATGGTATTAGCACAAAGTCCCTCTCATGAAATCTAGGATGCGGCACCGACAAATCCTCAGTATCTACCACCACATCATCATACATCAGTATATCAATATCGATAATTCTATCAGAATACACACCATTCACGCTCTTGCTTGTTCGTCCCACAATATTTTCTATATCCAAAACTTCACCAAACACATCATTCAGCAAAAGTCCAGTATCCACCTCACACACAGTATTCTCAAAATCATTATCAGACACAAAGCCATCAGGTTCCGTAACATAAAAAGCGGATCGAGACACAATTGTCCCAATCCGCTTCTCTATTTGCTCATATGCAAGCTCTATATTCTTTTTCTTATTGCCCAAATTTGAGCCCATTCCTAAAAACAGTTTATGCCTATTCACTGAGACAAACAATTTGAATTAAATAATAAGCATAGCATCTCCGTATGCACCAAATCTATACTTCTCTTTTATAGCTATGTCATACGCCTCCATCACCTTATCATATCCGCCAAAGGCAGCAACCATCATCAATAATGGTGAATATGGCAAATGGAAGTTGCTAATAAAAGCATCAGCAAAGCCAAAATCATAAGGTGGGAAAATAAATTTATTGGTCCATCCAGAGCGTGGCTTGATATGACCATCAGTGCTAATTGTTGTTTCGATAGCTCTCAACACCGAAGCACCTACTGCACATATTTTACTACCCCTATCTTTAGCAGCATTAGCCTTATCGCAAAGCTCTTGAGTAATAATCAACTCCTCCGAATCTATTTTATGCTTAGTCAAATCCTCAACATCAATCTCTCTGTATGCACCCAATCCGTGATGAACGGTAAGGAAACCACTTTCAATGTTTTTTATTTGCATTCTCTTCAATAGCTCGCGGCTAAAGTGAAGGCCAGCAGCAGGTGCTACCACAGCCCCAATATTGTTTGCAAAGATATTTTGATATCTTTCAGCATCATCTGGCTCAGCCACTCTCTCAAAGTATTCAGGAATTGGCGTTTCGCCCACTGCGTGCAGTTGCTCCTTAAACTCATCATACGGGCCATCATACAAAAATCTTATTGTACGACCTCTCGAAGTAGTATTATCTATTACCTCAGCCACCAGTTCATCGTTATCACCAAAATAAAGTTTGTTTCCAATTCTGATTTTTCTAGCTGGGTTTACCAACACATCCCAAAGGTGTTGCTCCGCATTTAGCTCACGCAAAAGAAATACTTCAATCTTAGCACCTGTTTTTTCTTTGCTACCAAACAGGCGAGCAGGAAAAACCTTAGTGTCATTGAAAACAAAAAAATCATGTTCGTTGAAAAAGTCAAGAATATCTTTAAACACAAGATGTTCTATCTTGCCCGACTCACGATGTATCACCATCATTCTCGACTCATCTCTGTGCTTACTCGGAAATTTAGCAATAAGCTCTTCCGGTAAGTTAAATTTAAATTGTGAAAGTTTCATATCTTATAAACTAATCTATTTTCTCTATTGAGTTAATGTTTTGATCGAAAAAACTATCTAAGTCCTCAACCTTTAAACAATCTTCTACGGCAATATCACCCGACTTTGTTCTCACAAGAGCAGTCAAGTGTCCACCACTATTTAGTGCCTCACCAATATCTCTAGCCAAAGCACGTATGTAAGTACCTTTACTGCACACTACTCGTATGCTAATTGTAGGCATTTCGTAACTTAATAATTCGATATCATCTATAACCAACTTTTTGGGTTTTAGTTCAATATCCTCATTTTTGCGAGCAAACTCGTACGCTCTTTTTCCATTCACCTTTACTGCCGAGTGCGCTGGCGGAATCTGATCAATTTCACCTATAAAACCTTTCAGAGTCTCCTCCACAAGCTCTTTAGTGATATGCGATGTAGGATACTCCGCATCTATCTCAGTCTCAAGGTCGAAGGATGGAGTTGTGGCACCAAGCCTAATATGAGCAATATACTCCTTAGTCATAGCCTGCAAGCGGTCAATCTGCTTAGTCATCTTACCCGTGCAAATCACCATCACCCCCGTAGCCAATGGATCGAGAGTGCCCGCATGGCCCACTTTCAGCTTTTTTATTTTCAATCTGTTACACAGATTTGCTCTCACCACCTTCACCAATCTAAAAGAGGTCCAATGAAGTGGTTTATCAATATAGAGAATTTCTCCTTCAATAAAGTTCATTAAATAACGTTTGATACGGTTCCAGAAAGAAGCAATACAAGAAGAGTTAAGCCCACAATGATACGATACCATCCAAAGGCCTTAAATCCGTGTTTTGTTAGGAAGTCGATAAAAAATCTGATTGCCACAATTGCAACCAAGAAAGCAACTATATTTCCAATTGCCAATATCATAGCCTGCTCCTTCAGCATTTCCAAGTTTTGTGGGTCTCTAATTAGTTTAAACATTTTGTATCCAGCAGCAGCAGCCATAGTTGGCACCGCCAAGAAAAATGAAAACTCAGCAGCATTTTTTCTATCCAATTTAGTGCTCATCCCTCCCACTATTGTGGCAAAAGACCTCGACACACCAGGAATCATAGCAATACACTGAAAGAAACCAATCTTTAGCGACCTCTGCCACGATACAGATTGATCTTTAGAAGATTTGTTGAACCATTTATCTACAAACAGCATCACCACACCACCTATTACCAGCATAACACTTACCACAAACACATTTTCAAGTAAGTCATCTATATAATCGCTAAACAACAAACCCAAAACTGCAGCAGGCAGTAAAGCTATAAAAAGCTTCCAATAGAAATCGTATTTCTGTAAAAATCGTTTTAAATAAATCCAGTACTTCTCACCCGTTGTTTTGTTTGCCACTGCATCCTTATCAAAAATCTTTATAGGATTCAGCTTAAAAAATCTTTTCCAATACAAAACCACCACCGATAGTATCGCACCAAATTGTATAATCACTGTAAAAGCCTTAACAAACTCGGTGCTTTCCACACCCATCAAAGCTTGAGCAATAATCATGTGCCCGGTAGAAGAAACAGGCAAAAACTCAGTTAATCCCTCAACAATGGCAATAATAATTGCCTCTAAACTACTCATTAATAAATATTATTTTTTGATTTCTATTTCCTTGTCATCTTTATTTTTGCCAGGATATAAAATACCCACAATCATAAGTGCAAAACCTATCAAACACACAACAGGCGCAACTTTGATGCGACGTGCACTAAATATATCAGGTTCAAACCCATCGATGGTAGTTGAAGGACCACTCATCAACACAAACCCTATTATAATTATCAATACCGCCACTCCCGTAATAATGAGATTAGTTTTGTGAAAGGCAAGATTCTTCTTCGACATATTGTTTTTTTAATTTTTATACGTAATATAGATTGTCAGTTTCCATTCTCAAGTATCTATTCACCGCAAAGTGTGTAGCTATCACAGATATTATAACACCTAAAAACACCACAATTGCAAACACAATGCCCAGCTCCATCATATCCACAAAAGCCCTAAGCTCGGTATATTCTCTGTTAAAGTAATATAGAATAAGCAATATAAAAATGTTGGCCAAAACACCCGCCACAACGCCGTTGATAATATTACTTCTGATAAATGGTTTTCTGATAAAAGAGCTATTAGCCCCCACAAGCTTCATTGTATTTATAATAAATCGTTTCGAATAGATACTCAAACGAATAGTATTTCTAATAAGAGCAAATGAGATAAACAACAACACAAGCGAAATGATAAGCAACACAGCCGTAATTTTCGATATATTATCATTTATCAAATCTATAGCCTCTTGGCGATAAAGCAAATCATCCACATTGCTTTTTTCCTTTATCACCTTGCTTATATGCGCTATACTGTCAGAATTTGCATACTCCGAATACAAAAATATCTCTATTGCATCATAAGCAGGGTTATATCCCAATAGCTCCTCAGGGTCTTCACCCAAATCTTTTATAAGCTGATCCTTTGCCTCCTCTTTGCTCACATATCTCGAAGCCTTCACAAAGGGCTGACTATCAATATCCTTTCTAATTCGTTGTATTTGTGCATCGGTGATATCAGTATCTAATATTATGCTGAAGCTTATATTCTCTTTCACATAGCCCGACAAACCGTTACCTAAAAACCAAACAAGTACAGTCATCCCTAATAACACCAACACCAACGTTACACTAATAGTAGAAGTTATTTTTGCATTAACAAATCTGGATGTGGATATTTTTTTCTTTTTCGACATAAATTATTTGTTAGAAAGAAAATGTTATATAGCTTGTAATATGCTACAATGAAGCAAAATTGATTGCAAAGAAACACAATTATTGCTTAAGTTTGAAATTATTACATTTAATATTCAATAAATATCTAAATATAGTAATGATTACTACACCTTTGGCGTCAATCCCATTTCGCGAGCCTTTTCTATCAAGTAATCATAAGCCATATCTCTATCATTAGTTATTTCTCCCTCCAATATAGCCTCTTTGATTACAGATTTAAGTACTCCAACCTCGCGCCCTGCACTCAAACCAAAAATTTCCATTATCTCATTACCATCTATTGGCGGTTGAAAGTTTCTAACCTTATCTTTCTCCTCTATCTCCACCAATTTGCGCCTCACCACCTTAAAATTCTTGAGATGACGACGCACCCTATCCGGATTTTTAGATGTAATATCAGCCTCACACAGCGTCATCAAATCATCCACATCATCACCCGCATCAAATAGCAATCGCCTCACAGCCGAGTCGGTTACCTCATCCTCCACTAACTGCATAGGCCTCATATGCATCTCTACAAGCTTCTGAGTATATTTCATTTTCTCATTAAGCGGCAATTTCAGATTCTTAAAAATCTTAGGCACCATCTTTCCACCCACAAAATTGTGTCCGTGAAAAGTCCACCCCGCCTTATTATCCCACCTCTTAGTGGCAGGCTTACCTATATCGTGAAGAATTGCTGCCCAGCGCAACCAAAGATTATCCGTAGTTCTGGTAATATTATCAAGCACACTCAGTGTATGATAAAAATTGTCCTTATGCCCCACACCCTCTCTAGTTTCAGCACCCTTTAGTGCCAATAGCTCAGGAAATATCAATTCCAATAAGCCCGTTTTCTCCAAAAGCACAAAGCCAATCGAGGGCTTGGCCGACATAATAATCTTATTCAGCTCATCGATAACCCTCTCTTTCGATATAATTTTTATTCTATCCTTATTTCTAATAATTGCGTCAAAAGTATCAGGATACAAATCAAATCCCAGCTGCGTTGCAAACCTAATGCCACGCATCATCCTCAGCGGATCGTCGCTAAACGTAACATCCGGATCTAATGGAGTTCTAATAATTAAATCCTCAAGGTCCTGCATCCCATCAAATGGGTCAAGCAATTCGCCAAATCTATCTTTGTTAAGGCAAAACGCCATAGCATTAATAGTAAAATCCCTTCTCTTCTGATCATCATCAAGTGTGCCATCCTCCACAATAGGCTTTCTTGAGTTTCGCATATACGACTCCTTGCGAGCCCCCACAAACTCAATCTCATAGCCCTTATATTTGATTTGTGCAGTGCCAAAGTTCTTAAACACCGTCGTCTTGGTTCTATTTCCCAATCTACGTGCCACAGCCTTAGCCAGCTCAATCCCCTTTCCTATAGTCACAATATCGATATCAGTAGAAGGACGATAAAGAAAAAAATCGCGAACCGTTCCACCTATCACGTAACACTCAAGTTGCATCTCATCGGCAACTTCTGATATAATCTTAAAAATATCCTTATCTAGGTATTCTCTTATTTCCTCTATAGATACATACATAGCATTTCCACAAGACATCATGCTACCAATCAGTCTCTTAAATACAATTTCTTTTGTTATGAATTGCAAAATTACAATAAATGAGCATGAAAACCATTTTATGGTCGATTATATTTCTTATTTTTGTCTTGTAATTCAAATTATGATTCCATATCGTAAATCAAATATGACTTTAACTGTTAGAAAACTACTTCTTGTTTCGGTTTCAATAATTGTATTTTTATTTACTTCATGCAATAGCAAGCACAAAGGGGCAAACAGCTATTTAAATGATGCGCAAGCAGCCTACAATCAAGGAAACTATTCTCTCGCAAAACTCAAAATAGATAGCATAAAGATATTATACCCCGGCTCGTTCAATGAAATAACGAAAGGCTTCGACTTGATGCAGGATATCAGACTAGCTGAAAACTTGCGAAACATTGCCTACTGCGATTCTATGCTTGAAGTAAACTATCGTGAACTGAAAGCCAGTCTTAATGACTTCAACTATGTGCGCGACCCCCAATATCAGGAGTTTGGCGACTATATCCCAAAGATATTACCGCTCGATAATGCCTATTCGCAAAACGGATTGAGAACCGCCGTAAACGAAAATGGAAAAATGTATATCGAAAGCGTATTAAGCGGCCAGCCCATCAAGCACAACAAAATAAAAGTATCCACAAAAGATGGCTCCTATGCCGAATCGCTATCCGTAACAAGCGATGGGCTTAACTATAGATTCAATACATTAGGCAAATCGTACGAGATAGTTAGATTTACGGGCGACAACGATAATGGCGTTGCCAATTTCATCTACACTTTCAATGATGAGCCCATCACCCTCACTTTTATTGGCCAAAGGCAAAGCAATGTGGCACTATCTGCCAACACACGAAAGGCCATTAAGCAAGCCTTCGAGCTGTCCACGCTGTTGCTCAATATCGAAGATCTTAAATACGAAAAAGGCAGAAGCGAAGCACTCATCAACTACCTCGAAAGCAAGGCCAACAAATAATTTATTTGATAGAAGCACCTTATATCGGCGCAATTCATTACTTTTGCCTTCATCTAACTCAAAAATACTGCAATCTAATTTATGACTATTACACTCATAATATTATTTATAACCTCTGCACTGTTTTTGTGGGGCAAAATCAGATCAGATCTTGTAGCACTAATGGCACTGCTTGCGCTAACCATCTCAGGGGTGCTCAGTGCCGACGAGGCCATTAGTGGTTTTGCCAATCCTATAGTACTTATGCTTGCCGGGCTATTCATTATTAGCGGAGCCATCACCCAAACGGGGCTTGCAAAAACATTAAGTACCAAACTACTACATACTGCGGGCGACAACGAGCTCAAACTCTTCACCCTCACCATGATTGTAGCCGCCGTGTTCGGTTCTTTCATGTCCAATGCCGGCACCGCCACCCTACTCTTGCCCATTGTGTTTGGAATGACACGCGAAGCCAATTTAAGCGCACGCCGCTTCCTTATGCCAATGGCATTTGCTGCAAGCATGGGCGGAATGATGACACTAATTGGCACACCACCCGTATTGATAGTAAACAATGTACTCATAGAAAACAACTACCCCGAGTTAGGCTTCTTCACAGTCTTCCCCATAGGTTTAGTTTTGCTAATTGTAGGGTTATTCTTTTTGTGGAACTCATCAAAAATTCTGATGCTCAACGAAAAGAAACGCTCATCAGGCTTTGGCGAAGCAAAATCGCCCACCGAACTTATTCGCGAATACCAATTAGCCGCCAATCTGTTCCGCATCAAGATGAACCCCGAGTCGCCAATGGTAGGACACAAGCTAAAGGAGCTAAACATCACACAGCTATATAATATATCCATCATCGAGATAAGGCGCATCAGTCAAGGCTCAGGAGTTTTTCTGAAATCGATACAGCACAAGCTGGCCGAAGCCGACTCAATACTAAATGGCGACGATGTAATATATGTAACTGGAGCATTTCAGGATATAAAACGCTTTGCCGACGAAAACAATCTCACACTAATGGAATCGAGCCAAGCCGAGATAGGAAAAAAGAGTGCAGTGCAGGAAATGAAGTTCGACGACATAGGCGTAGCCGAAGCGGTGGTGCTATCAAGCTCAAAGTTGGTAAACAAACAAGTGCGCGACTCAGGATTTAGAAACAGATATGGAGTAAACATCCTTGGCATCAAACGCAAAAATGAATATCTGCTAAATAAAGTACAGTTCGAGAAAATACAATCGGGCGACTCCCTCCTTATACAAGGAGCGTGGACAAATATAGACGAGCTCGACAATGAAGAATCCGACTTAGTGGTAGTGGGCAAACCCACCGAAGAGGCAACCAAAGTAACCATAGCACACAAAGCCACCACAGCAGCCATCATACTCGTAGCAATGGTAGTTTCCATACTATTCAAATTGTTAGAGCCCGTGTTAGCCATATCCACCGCCGCCATACTAATGATACTTACCGGATGCTTCCGCAATATAGAAGCAGCCTACAACACAATCAGGTGGCAAACAATATTCTTTTTTGCAGCCATGATACCCATGGCCACCGCAATGGACAAAACAGGCACCTTCAGCCTAATAACCCGAGTGCTAATAGACACCTTCGATGGCTTTGGTCCCCACGTGCTACTTGCCGCATTCTATTTTGCAGCTCTGCTCGTCACCACCTTTGTAAGCAATGCCACAAGCGTTATTTTGTTTGCACCCATTGCCATACAAACGGCACAAGAGATGAATATCAGTCCCTACCCATTTCTATTTGCAGTAGCCACAGCATCAGTTATGTGCTTGGCCAGCCCATACTCATCGCCACCCAACTCCATCGTCATGTCGCCCGGAGGATATTCATTTGGCGATTACATAAAGGTAGGACTACCCTTGCAACTCATATATATGATAGTGATGGTGATACTGCTACCCATCATCTACCCATTTTAGTTGCTATCTAAAATAACAAAAGCATTAATCCTTTCTAAGGATACCCTTGCTGGCACTATCATCTATCAAATCCTTGGCATAACCCCACAATGTCCTTGAGCCATCCTGTATGCCCTGCTTTTTCTCAATCACCATGCTATAAGGCACATCAAACTCCTGCCAAGTGCCACCATTATTTGAAGCATTTTGCATCAAAGGCTCCAATCTATCAATAGATTTTGCAAACTTAGCCTCGTTAGTCTCACCCATTTCAAATTCAGTCCACAAAGCAATCAGCTCCTCAGCCTGCTCCTTGGGTAAGATACCAAATATACGATTGGCAGCCTTCAACTCCTCCTCAGTATTGTCATGATTTTTTTCGGTATCATAAATAAATATATCCCCCGAGTCAATCTCCACAATATCATGAATCAACACCATCTTTATCACCTTCAATATATCAATAGGCTCATTAGCGTGCTCGGCCATCACCAGCGCCATCATTGCCAAATGCCAACTATGCTCAGCATCATTTTCGCGCCTATTGCTATTAAACAAGCTTGTGCGGCGTTGTATATATTTTATTTTATCAATCTCTTTTATAAACTCAATCTGCTTGAGCAAGTTATCTGTTTGCATATGCTTTTTGTTGTTTTATATATTTTGGCATCACCACTCTATTGGGCTCTTGCCATTCTTTATCAAATAATTATTAGCGGCACTAAAATGCCCATTGCCAAAAAAGCCACGATGAGCAGCCAGAGGCGAAGGATGAGCCGATGTGAGAACCAAATGCCTTGTGCGATCAATATCCTTACCCTTTGCAATGGCATAATTTCCCCACAGAATAAACACAATATTGTCCTTTTGGTTTGACAGTTTCGAAATTACCGAATCGGTAAACTGCTCCCACCCCTTGTTTTGATGCGATCCCGCCATATTGGCGCGCACCGTGAGGGTAGCATTAAGCATAAGCACCCCCTGATTGCTCCATCGCTCCAAGTTGCCCGATGCAGGTATTGGACTGCCCAAATCATTATTAATCTCTTTAAAGATATTTCGCAACGATGGCGGAAACATCACACCATCATTCACCGAAAAGCAAAGCCCATTGGCCTGCCCCTCGCCATGATATGGGTCCTGCCCCACTATCACCACCTTCACATCATCAAACGGGCATTTATCAAATGCATTAAATATCAATCCACCAGGTGGAAACACATTATGCGTGGCATACTCAGTTTTCACAAAACTTACAAGATTCTTAAAATAATCCTTCTCAAATTCATCTTTAAGCACATTGTGCCAACTCTTCTCAATCTTTACAACCATAACTATTGTGTGGAATTATTTTTTTTGAAAAACAAAAGTAACCAATTTTTGTGAGCACAAAAAAACCCCGCTCCCTGAATTTCAAGAAGCGAGGTCATTATAATATTGTTTAGATATAGCAATGCTTATATCAAGAAAATCTCATTCTCGGCAGCCTCCTTGCGCATATCAGCCGGCCAAATGCTCGATTGGATTTCGCCAACGTGAGCCTTGCGAAGATAATACATACACAATCGCGACTGACCAATACCACCACCAATAGAAAGTGGAAGCTCATCATTCATCAATCGCTTGTGGAAAAATAGTTCAAGTTTTTCCTCCTGTCCCTTAAGCTCAAGTTGTCGTTGCAGAGCCTCTTTGTCAACCCTAATGCCCATCGACGAAAGCTCCATAGCACGCTCCAGCACAGAGCTCCACACCAGCAAATCGCCATTCAAGCCCTCAAAGCCCTCCTCGTTTATGGTAGTCCAGTCATCATAGTCGGGTGCACGCCCATCATGAGGCAATCCGTTAGACAAATTAGCGCCAATGCCCAAAACAAACACCGCCCCAAACTCCTTACAGATAGCATCCTCACGCCCCTTATCATCCAAATCGGGATAGCGTTGAAGCAACTCCTCGGCCGAAATAAATTTTATCTCCCTTGGTAGCTCAGGCTTCAAGTCGGGAAAAGTTTCCTGCACCAAATACTCAGTGCGAAGCATAGCTGCATAAATGCGGCGCACCACATCCTTCAGAAAAGCCAAACTTCTGTCCTGCTCGCCAATCACCATCTCCCAATCCCATTGGTCAACATACAGCGAGTGCAAATTATCCAACTCCTCATCAGCCCTAATAGCATTCATGTCGGTATAAATTCCATAACCCTCATCAATGGCATAATCGGCAAGCGTCATGCGCTTCCATTTTGCCAGCGAGTGCACTATCTCGGCCTTGGTTTCGTTCATATCCTTGATAGGAAAACTTACCGCACGCTCCACACCCGTCAAGTCATCATTAATACCCGTGCCCTGCTCCACAAAAAGAGGAGCCGTGACGCGTCTCAGACGCAACTCAGAAGCTAAGTTTTGCTGAAAAAAATCTTTTATCCTTTTAATACCGAGTTCGGTCTGCTTTAAATTAAGTAGTGGTTTATATCCTTTTGGAATGAATAATTTCGACATTATATCTCTTTTTAAATTAACAAGATGCAAAGGTACACAAATTCTTCAATTTGTCAAATAAAAGCACCATTGCATCTCATTTTGTCACATTGCGCCCCAAAACACACGCAATAAGTTATCGAACCTCCAGTTTTCCTATTATATCATATACCGAATTCAAGTTGTGCCTGTCAAGATAACTTTCTATACCATCCAAAATCTTCATAGATATCTGCGGATCGATAAAATTGTAGGTACCCACCTGAATTGCTGTAGAACCTGCAAGCATAAACTCGATAGCATCCTCCGTGCTCGAAATACCCCCCATGCCAATGATAGGAATTTTGACAGCATTATAAACCTGCCACACCATGCGCAGCGCAATAGGCTTGATGCAAGGGCCCGACAAGCCACCAGTGATGGTGGACAGCAGCGGTTTGCGTGTTTCCGAATCTATAGCCATACCCAAAAAGGTATTTACAAGCGACACAGCATCAGCACCCTCGCCCTCCACAGTTTGAGCAATTTCGGTAATATCTGTTACGTTGGGCGAAAGCTTCACAATCATCGGTTTGGGATACACCTTGCGCACCTCGCGAGTAACCTGAGCTGCCGACACACACGAAGTGCCAAAAGCCATACCACCCTCCTTCACGTTGGGGCACGAAATATTTAGCTCAATAGCCGGCATCTTATCCAAGTGCGCAAGCTTTTCGGCACACTCCACATAATCATCCACCGTCGAGCCCGACACGTTCACAATCATGTGCGTGTTATAATCCTTAATTTCGGGATAAATGTGATCAATGAAATAATCGACCCCCTTGTTTTGCAAGCCCACAGCGTTAAGCATTCCCGAAGGAGTTTCGGCCATACGCGGATAATCGTTTCCTTGTCGTGGCTCAAGGGTAGTACCCTTCACAAAAGCCGCCCCCAATCTATTCAGATCTATAAAATCTTTATACTCGGTGCCATACCCAAAGGTGCCCGAAGCAGTGGCCACAGGGTTTTGAAACTCCAAGCCACCTATATTTACTTTTA
>CAYTQG010000032.1:17409-24862 GCA_964439965.1 uncultured Proteiniphilum sp. | reverse complement strand
TGTGGGCGAGCTCATCAATGCGTGGGTTTCGAGATATATCTAAGCTATAGTATAAATGTAATTTAGGGGTACGGCTTCTCGAAATGATGATCATCATAGTATTTCGAGAAGGTGTGCCCCCATCTATATCCTAGTCGCCTAAACTCTTTTACCACACTGTGCTGGGGGTGCAAGGTGCCATTAATGGTGGTGTCGAGCACTGCTCCTTTGGGTTGGTTTTCTCTATCCACATTTTTCCACCTTAAGGGGTTGAATCTTGGGTTTATATCTATTGCCATTCCGTAGGCATGTTTTGAGTACGATACATTGCGATAATTAAAGCTGTAGGAGTTGTTGTCGTCCATGGATAGGCTGTCGCTCCAATTATATTTTACGGCTGGTATGGCTTTTTCTACCACAAAATCGTTTTCGAGCATATAGGCAAACATATGCTTTATATCACTCTCTATTCTTTTATTTGCTACTATCTGCCCGCGGTGCAGTTTTCCATCTACCGATATGTATTCTACATCGATAATGGCGAGTTGGTCGATAACTTGTTGTGGGGCTTTTGTGCCCCCTAAAGCCTCTTCGAGCGTCATTTGCGAATCGATGATTATTGTATCTACCTCTTCTTCTATTATATCCTCTAAGTTTATGAGTGTTGTATCGTTGCGGTTGTCCGTGGCACCATCATTGCTGCTTTTGGGTGCGCATGATGGTGTGAAGAGGATTGCTGTGAGAATAATTATAAGTGAATAGTATAGGTATAGGCCTAGGGGTTTCATATCAACTCAATTCTAGGTCGAACTCATCGGATAGTTCCTGTAGCGCAGGGTTTTGCTCCACATAGCTATTGAATAGATCGCGTGCGGTAACGGGCTTGGTGATGATGGGTGCTTCGGATATTTCTATCTCCATCTTTATGTTATCGTTGTTGAGCTGATCACGCAAATAAGTTAGTATGGATACACCGGCATCGTCGAGATAACCTTTGTTCATTTCGGTGCTTACCATTACACTAAATACTCCTTCGCTAATTAACTTTGGGCGACCGTTTGCCATCGTGTTTCGCAGCAGCACCTCTTCGTTTAGTTGGCTAGAGTATTGATTCCATTTTTCTACCAACTGCTCCTCGGTGAATGGGGTGTTGCGGTTTTGTGTGGGTGTTGCGGTTTGTGTATCATTATCGCTACTTTGGTTTGTAGCATTTTGCTTTGTGATGCTTGATAGTGATACACCAAGGCTAAGTGCCGATTTTCGGCTCTTTTTCTTTTCGGACTCTACAGCGGGCTCAGCAACGGCTTGTGGTTGGGCTGTTGCTTGCACATTGTTGTTGCTTGCAGGTTGTTGTGCCTGAGTGGGTGCCATAGGCGACTTTTCTATCGGCTTTATTGCTTGCTGAGGTGGGGTGGGGTTGGGGTTTTCAACCAGTTGACAAAGCTTTATGAATGTCAATTCGAGCAATAGTCTTTTGTTTTTGCTCACTCTGTACTCTAAGTCGCTTTTGTTTGCTATCTCTATTGCTTGGTACAAAAAAAGATTGTTGCATAGCTTTGCTGTTTCAATATATCGCTCTCTGATAGATGCGCCTACCTCGAACAGTTGTGCCGAAGCGGGGTCTTTGCACACCAATAGGTCTCGGAAGTGGGATGCTATTCCGCTGATGATGTATTGTCCCTCGAAGCCTCTGTTGAGGATATCGTTGAGAATCAATAGCGAGTTTACCACATCGCCGCTAAGTATAGCCTCGGTTAGTTTGAAGTAGTATTCGAAGTCGAGTACGTTGAGGTTTTCTATAACTGCCTTATATGTTACATTTCCGGCCGTGTAGCTCACCGTTTGGTCGAATATAGAGAGTGCGTCTCTCATTCCTCCATCTGCTTTTTGTGCTATAATATTGAGCGCTTCGGGTTCGGCATTCACATTCTCTTGCGTGGCCACATATTGTAGGTGGTTCACAATGTCGGAGATGCTTATTCTATTGAAATCATATACCTGACATCTGGATAGGATTGTGGGGATAATTTTATGCTTCTCGGTTGTGGCAAGTATAAAGATGGCGTGTGCTGGTGGCTCTTCCAATGTTTTGAGGAATGAGTTGAATGCTGCTTGCGATAGCATATGCACCTCGTCGATGATATATACTTTGTATTTGCCTATTTGTGGTGGAATCCTGACTTGGTCGATAAGCGTTCTGATATCGTCAACCGAGTTGTTTGATGCTGCGTCGAGTTCGTGGATGTTGTAAGAGCGTTGCTCGTTGAACGAAACGCACGATTCGCACTCGTTGCATGCTTCATTTTCGTTTGTTAGGTTGAGGCAGTTTATTGTTTTTGCAAAAATTCGGGCACAAGTGGTTTTACCCACTCCACGGGGACCACAAAATAGGTATGCATGTGCAAGCTTGTTGGTTGCAATCGCATTTTTGAGTGTTGTGGTGAGTGCCTCTTGACCTATTACTGAGCGGAAAGTTGATGGTCTGTACTTCCTAGCCGAAACAATGTAATTATCCATACAATTAGTAATCTTATTAAAGACAAATGTACGAAAAAAAACTTATTACTCAATTCCATTGTCTTTGGGAGAGTGCTTTTCCATGTTTTTTTGTACTTTTACACTATAAAACTATACAATCAATGTTCAACAAATTAAATTCACTATACTTTATTGTGGCAATGGTGCTATTTGCCGTTTCATGTTCGTCAAGTAAACAGGTTCAGTCTGAGTCTGTTGATGTGGATACTAGTTTCATATCGAAGGATATAATAATAGTTCCAGATACTTTTGTGTTGCCCGATATGCCTGTGGGGATGGACGACCCAGATGATAGGGCTAAATATTTGGTTATGCACTATTGGGATAAGTTTGACTTTGCTGACTCGACACTAACTGAAAGGCCTGATATCACCGAGCAGGCTTTTGTTGATTATATTAATATTCTGTATTACGTGTCAACAGATGAGGCTAAGGAGTCGCTAAAAAATACGCTCAAGGAGGCGGAGCTCAACAATAAGATGTATAGATACTTTGCATATCTTTTTGATAAATATTTCTATGAGCCTAACTCGCCATTCCGCAACGAGGAGTTTTATATTCCGGTGCTTGAGCAGGTTACCAAATCGTCGCTGCTTAGCGATGCGGAGATGTCGAAATATACTTTTCAGCTGGAGATGACTAAAGTGAATAGAGTGGGGCATACTGCCAGCGATTTTACTTATACATTGCAAAATGGCGATTCGAAAAAACTTAGCTCTTTGAAAAGTGAATATACTATTTTAATCTTCTCGAATCCTGATTGTGCTACTTGTGCGGCTGCTACTCGTATGCTTGCCAATTCGGAGGTTATAAATAGGGCTTTGTCTCTAAATTCGCCTAGTAGAACTATGCTTACTATTCTTACCGTTTATCCTGATGATGACATTGAGGAGTGGGAGAGACATGTACCTGAGTTGCCCCAAAACTGGGTGCATAGCTACGATAAGGGTATGAATATCACTACTCAGAAGCTTTATGATATAAAGGCTATTCCTACTATTTACTTGTTGGATAAGAATAAGAAGGTGATTCTTAAGGATACGACTATTGATACGTTGGAGTCGTTTTTCGAGATTCCTTCCTAGATAATATATTTCACAAAGTGGGGCGCAATTCGTTTATTAATGGGTTGCGCTTTTTTTTGGCTTCGTTGTAAACTATAATTACCTTTGTTAGATAATTATAATTTAAATATATCAAATGAAAAAGTATCTATTCCCGTTTGCTATTGCTCTGGCGGTGTTTGCATTAGCATCATGTAATATCAAAACAAAAAAGAGTGAAGATAACTCAGAACTGACCGCTGAAAAATGGATTCAATTGTTTAATGGTAAAGATTTGCACGATTGGACTGTGAAGATTAAGGGTTATGAGGTGGGCGAAAACTATGGAAACACTTTCCGCGTGGAGGATGGACTGATGCGCGTGAGCTATGATGAGTATGACACCTTTGATGAGCGTTATGGCCATATATTTTATAAAGGAGAGTTTTCGAACTATAAGATAAGGGTTGAGTATCGAATTCATGGTGAGCAGTGCCCTGGGGCTCCTGGATGGGCTTATCGCAATAGTGGTATTATGGTGCATGGGCAAACGCCTGAGTCGATGGATGTGGATCAGGATTTCCCTACTTCTATTGAGGTGCAGCTTTTGGGTAGTGATTCTACTATAGAACGTACCAACTTGAATGTGTGCACGCCTGGAACTAACATTGTGATTGATGGTGAGCTTATTCTTGATCATTGCACTAATTCTACTTCTGACTACTTCTTTGGTGATGATTGGATTACCGTTGAGGCGGAGGTGAGGGGTAATGATGTTATTCATCATATCGTGAATGGTGATACCGTGTTGACATACCATAAGCCGCAACTTGATGAGAGGGACTCTACTTTTCCTAAGCTTATTGAGCTAAATGGTGGCGATATTATGCTTCATAAGGGTACTATATCATTGCAAAGTGAGGGGCATCCTATCGACTTTAGAAAGGTTGAGCTGCTAAATCTTGATAATTAGTGTCTTTTGTCTAATAAAATAGAGTTGATATAACAGTTATCACTCTTTTTTTTATTACACTTTGATATATGAATACATTTTCATATCTTTGCTTCAGTTTATTTATAACGAACCTTTAAAAACTTAGATTAGATGGAAACAAATTTTGAAAACCAACAACCAGCTATGCCTCGCATTGGAGACAAAGCTCCTTCGTTTACTGCCAAAACTACTCAAGGTGATATCAACTATCCAGATGATTACCTAGGTAAATGGTCTATCCTTTTTAGTCACCCTGCCGACTTTACTCCTGTTTGTACATCAGAGTTTATGACTTTTGCAAGTATGCAAGATGATTTTGATGCTCTTAATTGCCAACTAGTGGGTCTTTCGGTTGATGGACTTTTCAGCCATATTGCATGGTTGCGCACTATCAAAGAAAAAATTGAATATAAGGGAATGAAAAACGTAGAGGTTACGTTCCCACTTATTGAAGATATCTCGATGAATGTTGCCTCAAAATACGGTATGATTTCGCCAAATGAGAGTGCTACTCAGGCGGTACGTGCGGTATTTTTTGTAGATCCTAAAGGAATTATCAGAACTATTGTTTACTATCCACTTTCGTTGGGCCGTAACTTCGACGAGCTTAAACGTATCTTGATTGGTTTGCAAACTGCTGATGAGTTTAATGTAGCATTACCAGCCGACTGGCGCCCAGGTGATGATGTGATTGTTCCTACAGCAGGATCGTGTGGTGTGGCACAAGAGAGAATGGATAGCAAGGATAAGGATGTTCATTGCTACGATTGGTTCTTCTGCACTAAGAAGCTATCGAAAGAGGCTGTTGAGAATGCTCTTTATAGCAAGAGCTAATTGGTATTAGTAAATGCTGCTTAAATGGTGTTTGAACACTGTTTGAATACTGTTTAAATAGTAACAAAAAAATCCCGCCTCAGAATACTGAGTGCGGGATTTTTTGATATATATGTAATAAGATTGTGTTATTACAATTTTGGACCAGCAGCAACTAGTGATTTACCTGCTTCGTTTCCTGTAAACTTGTTGAAGTTTTTAATGAAACGTTGTGCTAAATCTTCTGCTCTCTTGTTCCACTCTGCTGCATCAGCATAAGTATCACGTGGGTCAAGGATTGCGCTGTCAACACCTGGTAGTTCTGTTGGAACTTCGAAATCAAAGAAAGGAATTGATTTTGTAGGTGCATTGTTGATTGATCCATCAAGGATAGCATCGATAATACCACGAGTATCTTTAATAGAGATACGCTTGCCAGTTCCGTTCCAACCAGTGTTTACTAAGTATGCCTTAGCACCTGATTGTTCCATCTTTTTAACTAGCTCTTCAGCATATTTAGTTGGGTGCAATGATAAGAAAGCAGCACCAAAACAAGCTGAGAAAGTAGGAGTTGGCTCAGTGATACCACGCTCAGTTCCTGCAAGCTTAGCAGTAAATCCTGATAGGAAATAGTATTTAGTTTGCTCTGGAGTTAGGATAGAAACTGGAGGCAACACACCAAATGCGTCAGCCGAAAGGAATATTACTTGCTTAGCAGCAGGTCCTTTTGATTTTGGCTTAACGATATTGTCGATGTGATAGATTGGGTATGATACGCGAGTGTTCTCAGTAACTGAGTTGTCATCGAAATCAATAGTACCATCTTCTGCTACAGTTACGTTCTCTAATAGAGCATCGCGTTTGATAGCTTTGTAGATGTCTGGCTCAGACTCTTTGTCAAGGTTGATAACTTTAGCATAGCAACCACCTTCGAAGTTGAAAACACCTTCGTCGTCCCATCCGTGCTCGTCATCACCAATTAGAAGACGCTTAGGGTCAGTAGAAAGAGTAGTTTTACCAGTTCCTGAAAGACCGAAGAATACTGCAGTGTTCTCGCCATTTAGGTCAGTGTTTGCAGAGCAGTGCATTGAAGCCATTCCTTTTAGAGGAAGTAGATAGTTCATGTATGAGAACATACCTTTTTTCATTTCACCACCGTACCAGCTACCACCGATAAGTTGCATTTTTTCTGTTAGATTGAAAACAGTGAAAGTTTTGGAGTTTAGTCCCATTGCTTCCCAGTTCTCTCCAGCATCAGTTTTTGAAGCGTTCATTACCACGAAGTCAGGCTCGCCATATGTAGCAAGTTCTTCTTCTGTTGGGCGGATAAACATGTTTTTCACAAAGTGTGCTTGCCATGCTACCTCCATAATGAAACGAATCTTTAAGCGAGAGTCTTCGTTAGTACCACAAAAAGTATCAACAACAAACAAGCGCTTGTTAGACAATTGTCCAGTTGTAATTTTTTTCAACTCTGCCCAAGTTTCTTCTGATAAAGGTTTGTTGTCATTCTTGTATTCGTCAGACGTCCACCAGATTGAATCTCTTGAAACATCATCCATAATAAAGAATTTGTCTTTAGGTGAGCGGCCTGTGTAAACACCAGTCATAACGTTTACAGCACCTAATTCACTTACTTGACCTTTTTCAAAACCTTCTAGACCTGGCTTTGTTTCTTCTTCGAACAATTGTTCGTACGATGGATTATGAACGATTTCTGTAGCGCCCGTAATTCCATACTTGCTTAAATCTAAATTTGCCATGTTGTTAATAATTTGATTTGTTTGATATATTATTTTTATCTATTTGATCCTTGTAAAATCGATATCCTAAATAAACAGTCGCAAAAATAAAGGATATTATCGAAATAAAAAAACAATTAGAGAAAAATTTCCGCAATTACATTTATTTAATGCTAAATTACACTTAATCAACAAAAAGTATTTACCAATGTTCATGATATTATACTGCTTTAACGTAGGTTCCGTATTCTGTAAATGAATAATATATGCTACGATAGTGATTGTACTGACAGAATTGATGCAGAATTGATGCAGAGCTAATACCGAATAACAACTGAATAACC
>CAYTQG010000032.1:0-17309 GCA_964439965.1 uncultured Proteiniphilum sp. | reverse complement strand
ACAGAATTGATGCAGAATTGATGCAGAGCTAATACCGAATAACAACTGAATAACCACCGAATAACCACCCCACTCCTCAATATTTTCCCCTAATGATTGGTCAGTTATATAGGTTATATTACCTTTGCTTCAACTTATATATTATTAATATAACCCAAATATAGAACGATATGAAGATTGTCAACTTTTCGGATACCAACTCCCTTTTAAGTGTCTTTGTAAGAGAGATAAGAGATATTGAGATTCAGAATGACAGATTACGCTTTAGACGAAATATAGAGCGAATTGCCGAAATAATGGCTTATGAAATAAGCAAGGAGATGTCGTATAAGGATATAAATATCCAAACTCCTTTGGAGCAGACCGGGGCTGTATCATTAAACGAAGAAGTGGTACTTGCCACAATTTTGCGTGCAGGGCTGCCATTTCATCATGGTATGCTTAATTATTTTGATGGTGCTGGTAATGCTTTTGTCTCTGCTTATCGTAAGTATCGCGAGAAGGGGCATAAAACTTTTGATATTCATATTGAATATATTGCTTCGCCATTGATTGAGGGTAAAACTCTGATACTTACCGACCCGATGCTTGCTACTGGTGCAAGCATGGAGCTTACTTATAGAGCCTTGCTTACTAAAGGTAATCCTGAGCATATACATATTGCTACAATAGTGGCAAGTCAGCAGGCTGTGGATTATTGTGCGAAAAATTTCCCAGCTGATAAAACCACGATTTGGGCTGCGGCAATTGATCCTCATTTGGATGAATCTTCATATATAGTTCCTGGTATTGGTGATGCTGGTGACTTGGCATATGGCGAGAAAGAATAAAAATCATAAAACAATACAGATATGAAGCTATTTTATAAATACTTTCTAATAATTTCATCTCTTCTCTTTATTATCTCATGTGGTAATCAGAAGCCTGCTGATGGTAGTTACACATTTCATGTTTATTCTACAAATGATATACATGGTAGATATTTTGACTCTCTGTATGTGGCGGGGAATAACGGTGAATTGGTTAATCAATATTCGCTTGCCTCTATTGTGACTCTTATTAAGGAAGCGCGTGAAAACGAAGGTAGTGATAATGTTGTTCTGTTAGATATTGGTGATCATCTGCAAGGTGATAATGCACCTTTTTATTATAACTTTATTGATACTATTTCGCCACACATCTATCCAAAGATTGCTAATTATCTGAAGTATGATGCCGTGGTGGTGGGTAATCATGATATTGAGACGGGGCATAGCGTGTATGATCGTGTGGATGCTCAGTTTGATATGCCTTATCTTGCTGCAAATGCTATTAGCGATGATACTGACACACCATATTTTGAGCCTTATACTATTCTTAAAAGACAGGGTGTGAAGATTGCTGTTATCGGGCTCACTAACCCTAATGTTCCAAGTTGGTTGTCGCCCACCTTATGGTCGGGAATGCACTTCCAAGACATCGTTTCATCGCTTGAGCATTGGGTTGCCTATGTGAAGGAGAAAGAAAATCCACATATCATAATTGCCGCTATGCACTCTGGACTTGGGGATGAAGATAAAAATGATTTGGAAAATTCTTCAAGATATGTGGCTAAGCATGTTAAGGGTATTGATCTTGTGCTTGCATCGCACGACCATAGAGTGGCGGTGGAAAAATACATGAATGGTGATAAAGAGGTGTTGCTGCTTGAGGGTGGTTCGCGCGCTTCAAATCTTTCAAAGGCTGATATTTCGTTCGATATTAAAGATGGTGCGATTAACAATCTTGTGATGGAGGGGCATACTATAAAAATTGCCGGTGTAGCTCCTGATAAGGAATATATGGACTATTTCAGAGATGCTTTTTTAGATGTGAGAGAATTTACCAACAGAAAGGTGGGCGAGCTGCATGATGATATTGACTCACGTGATGCATATTTTGGTCCATCTTTATATGTGGATATGATACACACGTTGCAACTAAAAGCATCGGGTGCAGATATCTCTTTTGTGGCTCCGCTATCGTTTAATAAACAGATTAATAAGGGTGATTTGAATTATCAAAACCTGCTTGATATATATCCATTTGAGAACCAATTGAACATGATTGAGCTAACGGGTCAAGAGATTAAAGATTACTTGGAGTATTCATATTCGATGTGGGTGAATCCTAACCCAAAACAGAGTGGGCACTTGCTAAATATAAGTGATGGCTCGGGTGAAAGATTTAGACTTAAAAGTCCTCACTACAACTTCGATTCTGCTGCAGGAATTATATATGAGGTGGATATAACTAAGCCCGACAAAGAGCGTGTAAATATCATTTCTATGGCTAATGGTGATGCTTTCAATCTTGATAATAAATACACAGTAGCAATCACATCATATCGTGCAAGTGGTGGTGGCGACTTACTTACACTTGGTGCCGGAATACCTCATGATGAGCTTCAATCGCGAATAGTGGAGAGATTTGCTGATATTAGAGAAATACTATACAATCAAATTCAAGAGGAGGGTGTGCTAACGGCTACTAAACTCAACCAATGGAAGTTTGTTCCAGAGGCTCTTGCAAATAGTTTGGGCGAAAAAGATTATAATGAGATGTTTGGAAGGTAATGCTTTCAAACATCTTAGCAATACAAAATAAAAAAGCGTAAACACTACTAATGTTTACGCTTTTATTATTGTGATCCGAGCGGGATTCGAACCCACGACCCACAGCTTAGAAGGCTGTTGCTCTATCCAGCTGAGCTACCGGACCATCCTTTTTTCTTTTAGGAACTGCAAAAGTACATCAAATATCAGAATAAAAAAAATAAATAATTCCTTATTTGCATTTTATGCCATAATTTAGCCTATCTATGTGCAAATTGTATGTCCCTACAATACCCCTTGTGCCATCATCGCTCTTGATACTTTCATAAATCCAGCAATGTTTGCACCTTTTACATAGTTGATATATCCATCGCTCTCAGTTCCATATTTTACACAGCTTGCGTGGATATTTTTCATTATTGCTTTCAGCTTTTCATCTACCTCTTCAGCACTCCAGCTAAGTCGCTCTGAGTTTTGTGTCATTTCTAAGCCTGACACTGATACTCCACCAGCATTTGCAGCTTTGCCTGGTGCAAATAATATTTTATGTTCTTGGAAGATAGCAATAGCTTCGTTTGTGCTTGGCATATTTGCACCTTCTGATACAGCTATGATGCCATTTTCTACTAGAGTCTTTGCATTGTCTTCGTTTATTTCGTTTTGCGTGGCAGAGGGTAGGGCTATATCTCCCTTTTCATTCCATGGTCGTCCACCTTGAACGTATTTGCAACCAAACTCTTCGGCATATTCTTTGATGCGACCTCTATATAGGTTTTTGAGTTGCATTACAAACTCCAATTTTTCTTTTGTGATGCCCTCAGGATCATATATGTATCCGTCGGAGTCAGAAAGCGTGACAGGGATAGCGCCAAGTTCAATTAACTTCTCGCATGTATATTGTGCCACATTGCCCGAGCCCGATACTAGGCATCGTTTGCCCTTGATATCTATGTTTTTCTCTTTTAGCATTTCTAGCAAGAAATATACATTTCCATATCCTGTTGCCTCAGGGCGTATTAGCGAACCTCCAAACTCTCTTCCTTTACCAGTGAATGCGCCTGTGTAATCTCCTGTTAGTTTTTTGTATTTACCATACATATATCCTACCTCTCTTCCGCCTACTCCTATGTCGCCAGCAGGAATATCTGTGTCGGCACCAATATTTTTCCACAACCCTTCGGTAAAGGCTTGGCAAAAGCGCATTATTTCGCCCTCTGATCGTCCCCTTGGTGAGAAGTCGGAACCACCCTTAGCTCCACCCATTGGAAGCGTTGTGAGGGCATTTTTGAATGTTTGCTCGAAGGCTAGAAACTTCAATATAGATTGGTTTACGGATGAGTGAAACCTAATACCTCCTTTGTATGGACCAATTGCATTGTTGTGTTGCACTCTGTAGCCCATATTTGTCATTACATTTCCATTGTCATCGGTCCATGTTACCCTAAAAGTGAGAATTTTATCGGGAACAATAAGTCGCTCCAATATATTGTACTTCTCAAACTCGGGGTGAAGCTCGTATTCTTCTTCAATAGTTTTCACTACCTCTTCCACAGCCTGATGATACTCTGGTTCGTTGGGGAATCTTCTTTTTATATTATCAAGAATCTCTTTTGGTTTCATACTCTATGCTTTATATTGAATTAAGCCAATTAATCATTTTGGCTTGCAAATGTAGGTAAAATAATTAATTTATCTGTTATTCCTTTCCAAAAAGATAAATATGATAGTAGTGGTGCTATTTCCTTAGATTTTTGTAAATAGGAATAAACACTATTGCGCCTGACATTAATATCATTAATATTGTCATTCCATCAATAACGGCATGTTTTAAAATAAACCCTACTAATAATACCCATATGATTGCTATAAAACCAAATTGTGTTTTCGAAAATGTTCTTTTAGCCATTTTATTATTATATGTTTTTGTTGAGCAAAGGTAATCAATTTATTAGGTCAAAAAAAAGAGAGTTAACTGAATGTCAACTCTCTTTCAATAATTATATGTTGGTTATGAATTAGTATTTCAGATTTGATTTCTCTGTAATATCTTTTTCATTTTTTACTGGAACTAATGTGAAGCCCCACTTATAGTTTTTATTAGCTGGTATGCTATATTCTGGTAGTGTTCTAGCTCCCCAGCTATTGTAGCCAGCTACACCTTGCTGCAACATATCCACGTTTACTTCTACAAAGTTTTGTGGTGTGATATCGTTGATATGGGTTTGTCTTGGCTTTTTGTTTTTAGCATCAGCATCATTTCTAGCAGCTATTTCTTCGCTACTGAAGTTGTTCCACTGATATGGACGATGTGTAGCCTCCTCCGAATCGAAGTCTTCTACCGAATTGCGTAGTGCATTGAAGCCTATTGTTTCATCTGCTACTATCATTAGTCCACCTTTACCAGTTAATGCTACCCAGCGTGTGTCTGTTCTATGTCCATTTTCTTGTGGACGAACATATGGGAAATACATATCTTCGGCGGTTGTTTTATATATTCCAACTTTCGATCCTGAAGCTCTATCGTTGTAGTTTTCGCCAGGTCCGCGACCGAAATATTCAACATTGTTCATCTTCACTGGCATACGGAATCTTACTCCAATACGTGGCACTTCGATACCTGCAGATGATTTTCTTGCTGCTGCAGCCTCTGGCGAGAATGTTGCCATTAGTGTAGCTTCAGATGCTTCTATCTCTTTCTCTTCTACGTCGGTAGAGAAGAATTCAACATCAGCCTTTACAACGCCCGAAGGATAAACTGTATATTTAATTGTGTACAGATTACCTGCAGCCAATAGGTATGAAACCTCAAGTATTGCATTGTCACCGCTCATTTCGGCTTTCACATCAGCAACATTGAAGTTTTTGCTAGATTGCTTCCATATCTGTAGTCTATTTGGTCCACCATTTCCATAGTCGTTGTCGTTTGGTGCGCGCCAGAAGTTTGGTTGTATTCCAAATCCCTTATCAAAATACTCTGTTCCTTTTACTTTATAAGATGTAACTAGTCCACTCTTTTTATCGAAAGTAAATGTTACTTGCGATGATTTTACTGTCGTAATATCACCTGATGTATTTATCTTAAGTGTTGGGAATTTGCCTGCTTCGGCATACGCTGCCTTAGGAGCGGTTATTGGTAGTTTGAATTGCTCTATTGCTACTACGTGATTAGCTGGTACAAGCTCTGTAGCACTATTTTTGGTAACCTCGAAGTTAACGAAATATTCCACACCTGGCTTAGCTTGTAGGCTCGAAACATCAATTGTAGCTTCAGATGACTGTTGTGGAAGTAGTGACACAGATAACTCTCCATCTGCTACTTTCTTGCCATTCTCTGTGATGTTGTATTTAAATGTATAGTCATCAGTATTTGAGAAGTACTGTCTATTAATTACTTTAAATACTCCTTTTTCTAAATCTAGAGCTTCGAAAGCAAAGTTCTGATGTACATATTTTACTTCAGCCATAGAAGGGTGGGGGGTGCGGTCAGGATTTACAAGTCCATTTATTAGGAAGTTTCCATCACTTGGAGCATCTTTTCCTCCATAGTCTCCACCATATGTGTAGTATAGTCTGCCTTTTTCATCAAACTCCTCCATTCCTTGGTCAACCCAATCCCAGATGTATCCACCTTGTAGGTTGGGATATTTGTAAATGGCTTCCCATTGAATGTCTAAGTTTCCATTTGAGTTACCCATAGCATGCGAATACTCTGAAGGTATAATTGGTCTGTCGCTTCCTTTTGCACCAATCTCTTCGAGCCATGCTGCACTTGGATATTGTGGAACATAGATATCGGTGTTCATATCCCATAGAGCTCTTTCGTATGTTACAGGACGGTTCATAAAGTTTCTCTCCTGATCTTTTACATATCTGTATGTGTGGTAGAGGTTGATTCCGTTTCCTGCCTCATTTCCTAATGACCAGATAGCAATTGATGGGTGATTTTTGTTTCTTAAGTACATGTTCATTGTTCTGTCCATGTGTACTTGTTCCCACTCTGGTTGCTTAGATAATGACTCTTGTCCGTAGTACATAGCGTGCGATTCAACGTTGGCTTCGTCATAAACGTACAGTCCATATTCGCTACAAAGCTCATAGAAGCGTCTTGCTTGTGGATAGTGTGCTAAACGAACTGTATTGATATTGTTGAGCTTCATCAATTCGAAGTCTCGCCTCATTACCTCTTCGGTTACATAGTGGCCAGTTTTAGGATTGGTTTCGTGAATATTAACTCCCTTAAATTTGATTGGTTGCCCATTTACAAGGAATAATCTATCAATTCTATCTCCAGTTTTTACAGGCTTTATTTCGAAACGACGGAAGCCAACTAAGTATGGAACAACCTCTGTTTTTGTTACTCCATCTTGTTTTACTGTTATCAGTACTTTGTAAAGATTAGGGTGTTCTGATGTCCAAGTTTCTACATTAGGTATGTTTCCACTAAATGTGATTGCACTCTCGCCATTGCTTTGAACTCCTACCTCTTTTGTATCTGAAAGAACAGTTTTGCCATTTGCGTCAACAAGTTCATATGATACTTCGCCGTATCCTACACCGCCAGTATAGTTTTTGATTGTTGTTTCTAATTCAAATATTCCGTTTGTGTAGCTATCATCAAGGGTTGACTTAACTCTAAAGTCTCTAAGTGCAAACTTAGGTTGTGACCATAGAAATACGTCACGCTCGATACCGCTTATGCGCCAAAAGTCTTGAGCTTCTACATACGAACCAGTACTCCATCTGTATATCTTTATAACTAATGAGTTTTTGCCTGGCTTCACATATTTGTTTAGTTTAAACTCAGCGCTTGTTTTAGAATCCTCGCTGTAGCCAACTTCTTTACCATTTACATAAACGTAAACTCCCGATTTTGCTCCATCAATGCTAAGGAAGATATCTCTATTGTCCCAGTCTTGTGGAATATCAATGTCTCTTCTATATACACCAACAGGGTTTTCTTCTGGAAGGTAGGGTGGTGCCATTTTGGGGAAGCGAGTTTTAGGGTTTCTTTCTACAAACTCATACGGATGATTCACATATAGTGCAGTTCCATATCCTTGAATCTCCCAGTTTCCTGGCACTTCAATTTTCGACCAATTGTCCATTGTTACAGTCGAGTCAGTGATATTCTCGGGAAGTTGCTTGTAGCTATCTACAAAGTAGAAATCCCATGTGCCGTTAAGAGATATGTAGTACTTACTATCTTCGAAGCGATTATTCAATGCCTCATTTTTAGTTTCGTAAGTCATAAACTGGGTTCGTGGTTGCTCTTTGTTTACCTGAACCACATTCACATCTTGCCAGTATGGCGTCGTTCGCAAATTTGATATCATTCTGCTCTCTTGCCCTTTGGTTATTCCAAAAGAGATAAAGCAAAACAATGTCAGAAATGAAAAAAGTTTTAATCTCATTGTGATTTATTTTAAGTTAGTTTTTTATTTAATAATCTCTTCAAGTAGTGTATTTGCTAATCGGCTTGCTCCTACTCTAAATAGGTCTTTATTGCACCATTCTTCGCCAAGTACCTCTTTTACTATTGTATAGTATAATACAGCATCTTCAGGTGTAGCTATACCACCCGAAAGCTTTAAACCTACTTTGTTGCCTGTCTTTTTATGGTATGCTTTTATAGCATTGGCCATAATATATGCAGCTTCGGGACTTGCTCCAGGGTATCCCTTGCCCGTAGATGTTTTCAGAAAATCTGCTCCTGAATATAAAGATAGTATAGAAGCATTATGAATATCTTCATATGTTTTTAAAGCGCCAGTTTCCAAAATCACTTTTAGCTTAGCGCCATAGCATGCCTCTTTTATTTCAGAAATCTCTTCACTCATTTCTTGATATTCCTTATCAGCAAATAGTCCCAAATTGATTACTATATCAATTTCTGTTGCTCCATCAGATATTGCCAAGCCTGTTTCGGCAATCTTTACTTCAGTAAATGTTTGTGAGGTAGGGAAACCACCCGATACGCAGGCTATGCTTGCATCAACTGTCAATGCATCTTTCACCGTTTTTGCAAAGTTGGGATATACACAAATTGCAGCCACATTGTCCAGCTCAGGATGTTTCTCTTCAAATTCATTTACTTGTTGTGTAAATTTCCAAACAGATTCTCTACTGTCTGTGCTGTTTAGTGTGGTTAAGTCGATACAACTATAGATCTTTTTATATACTTCTACGTTGTTGTTGTCGCTTACTTTCTCATTTTTGATTTTGTCAATTTCGTTTTTAATAGCATCATTCGACTTTTTGAACGGATGAATACTTAGTGCTTCTACGTATTTATCTTTTTGCATAATGTGGGTGTTATTATTTATTTTAGTTTATTATTCTGTATGTGACGCTCTGAGTCTCTCTTTGTTTTTTTCTCTATATTGTTTTTAAATGCTTCTTCAAGATCAACACCTGTCTGATTGGCTAATGCTATTAATACCCATAAAATATCAGCCATTTCATCAGCCATGTTTTTACTTAAGTCGCTCTCTTTTGATGATTGCTCACCATATGTGCGCGCAAAAATTCGGGCCAGTTCTCCTACCTCCTCTGTAAGTATGGCAAAGTTTGTAAGCTCATTAAAATATCTTACACCATAGGTTTTAATCCAATCATCAACCTTTTTTTGTGCCTCAGCTATTGTCATATAATATAAAGGGGGTTTTATTCTTTATTTTTTGAATCTATCCATATTGTGACGGGACCGTCATTAATAAGATTTATCTGCATATCTGCACCAAATTCACCAGTTACAACAGATTTGTTGAATACACTTTCGAGTTCGCTTACAAACTGCTTGTACATCGGAATAGAAATATCAGGTTTAGCTGCTTTTATATATGAAGGTCTATTTCCCTTCTTGGTGCTTGCATGAAGAGTAAATTGCGATACTACCATAATTTCTCCATCTATATCCTGTACGGATAAGTTCATCACACCATTCTCATCATCAAATATTCTAAGATTTACAATCTTCTTGCACAGGAAATCTATATCATCGGAGTTATCCTCATTTTCGATTCCTAACAAAACAACCAAACCGTTTTCAATTTTTCTCTCTTCTTTGCTGTTAATTACAACAGAAGCTTTAGTCACTCTTTGAATAAGTGTTCGCATAAATTATAAAGTATTCGTACTGCTTATTTTATACTATAAATTTGATTTATAATATTGCAACAAAAATACTTAATAATAATCTTATTCCCTAATATGATCTTATCGTTATATTTTATTTAAGAATGCTTCGGTGGGGTGGGGGAGGGGCTATGAATGTATCCAGTTCCATATTATGTTGCCCTTGCTGTTTCCTATAAGCTCTACTATCTCTTCCTTGCTTGCCTCTTTTATCCTCTTAATACTTTTGAAATGACCAATAAGTTTTTTCTTTGTAGTGGGACCAATACCATTAATGTTGTCCAACTCAGAGCTTACTTGTGCTTTACTTCTTTTTTGTCTGTGATGTTTTAATCCAAATCTATGAGCTTCGTCTCTTAACTGTTGGATTAGTTTTAGTGTCTCCGAATTTTTATCAATATATAGCGGAACAGAGTCTCCAGGGAAATAAATCTCCTCTAATCGCTCTGCAATTCCAATAACTGCAACTTTACCATATATTCCAATTTTCTGCAGTGTTTCTACAGCAACGCCCAATTGACCCTTACCACCGTCAATTACAATGAGTTGCGGCAACGGAAGTCCTTCGTTAAGCACGCGAGAGTAGCGTCTTTCTAAAATTTCAGCCATCGATGCGTAATCATCGGGTCCTTGAACGGTTTTAATGTTAAAATGTCTGTAATCTTTTTTGGATGGTTTAGCTCTCTTGAAAACTACACAAGCTGCTACCGGATTTGTACCTTGAATATTTGAGTTGTCAAAACACTCAATATGTAATGGCATCTCTTTTAAATGTAAATCCTTCTGTGCTCTTTTTAATATTCTTGTTACCCTCTGTTCAGGGTTTAGCATCTCAGCTTTTTTTAGTCTGTCAAATTTATATTGCTTTACATTCTTAATTGATAGATCAAGCAGTTTGCGTTTGTCCCCCCTTTGAGGTATAGTTATTTCCACATCCTTCATTTTTAGCTCCGGAATAAATGGTACAACTATCTCTCTTGATTCGCTGTTAAATCTTTGTCTCATTTCCACTATGCCCATTCCCAAAAGTTCCTCTCTTGTTTCGTCGAGTTTCTTTTTATACTCAAAAGTGTAGGCTTGTGTAATTGCTCCTGACACAACATGCATATAGTTCACAAATGCTGATTTATCATCTTCATCGTAAGAGAACACATCAATATTGTAATTGATGTTGCTAACTACTTGCGACTTTTCTCTAAATCCTTTTATTAGAAGTAGCTTTTCTTTTAGATCATTTGCATCTTCAAATCTCATTTGTTCCGCAAGGAATTGCATTCTGTCGAATACTTTTTTCTCTATTAAAGAGATATTCCCCTTTAGTATTTCTATTACCTCTTCAAGGTTTTTGTTATAATCTTCAAGGGAAATATATCCAACGCACGGGGCATCGCACATCTTTATATGAAACTGTAAGCATGTATTAAACTTCCCTGCAGCAATTCCTTCAGGTGTAAGTTTTAACCTACATGTTCTTATTCTGTACACTTTTCGTAGCATTTCCAGTAATGCATCTACTGCTTGCACTGATGTGTAAGGTCCAAAGTATTTAGAGCCATCCTTTACTATGTTTCTTGTTTTATATACCCTCGGAAAGTATTCATTTTTTACTACTATATACGGGTATGATTTGTCGTCTTTTAGTAAAACATTATATCTGGGCTGTAACTCTTTTATCAAGTTGTTCTCCAAAAGAAAGGTGTCTTCTTCTGTGTTTACAACTACATATTTTATATTTCTAATATTCTTAACTAGTACTCTAGTTTTTATGTTGTCATGGTTTTTATTGAAATAGGAGGATACTCTTCTCTTTAAATCTTTAGCTTTGCCCACATAAATAACAGTCTCCTTTTCGTCCAAGAACATATAACAACCTGGACTGTGTGGGATAACTGCTAGTGTATTTTTTATATTATCATTCATTATTATTTTCCTCCATTTATACCTAAAAAGTAAAACTCAACATTCAAAACAAATATCTGAATGTTGAGTTCACCGTATTATAATAGTTAACAGTTTGTGCTAACTTTAGAACTTAATTAGAGAATCTACTACCATCTCGTCTGTGAAAGTTTCTCTACCTT
The DNA here is from genome assembly GCA_964439965.1 of uncultured Proteiniphilum sp. GTDB lineage: Bacteria > Bacteroidota > Bacteroidia > Bacteroidales > Dysgonomonadaceae > Petrimonas. Next base: position 5,521 of record CAYTQG010000032.1, on the reverse strand, counting down.
TTAGATCTTCAAGCTCGATAAGGAAGTCGATATAGATATCTTTAACGCCCATTTTCTTAACAAGATTATACGCAGCTATCATTGTGCCTCCTGTGGCTAGTAGATCGTCATGTATTACCACTACATCATTTGGTGTTAGGGCATCTTTATGAATTTGTACTGCATCCTCACCATACTCTTTTGTGTATTTTTCTTCAATTACTTTGTATGGTAGCTTCCCTGGTTTTCTAATTGGAACAAATCCCGCTCCCAATCTTATCGCTAGGGTAGGGCCTAAGAAAAACCCCCGTGATTCGATACCCACAACTTTTGTAATCCCTTTGTTTTTGTACTTATCGTACAAAATATCAGACATCTCTTTAAGGTATTCAGGCGACTGAAACAGAGTTGTGATATCCTTAAATTGAACACCCTCAATTGGGAAATTTGGGATGTTTCTAACTGCTGCTTTTAGTTTTTCAATACTCATTTTACTGTTATAAGTTATTTTGTTTTTATGTTCCACGTGAAACATATGTGATTTTGTTATCTTCCAAGAAGCACTAGAAGTACCGAAATATCATTGGGGGATACCCCAGGAATTCGTCCTGCTTGTGCAATTGTTTCGGGATTTATTGATGTTAGTTTCTCCCTTGCCTCTGTAGAAAGAGACTGTATTTCTTTATAATTAAACCTGTCTTTTATTCTTATATCCTCAAGTCTATTTATCTTATCAGCCATTATTCTCTCTCTCTTTATATAGCCATCATATTTGATTTTTATATCTGCTGATTCAATAATTTCTTCTTTTCGATTGGTTAGAGTGTCTAGCTTTTCTTTTAAAGGAGCCACTGCCGAAGCCATAACAGAAATGTCAATATGTGGTCGTGTAAGAAGCTGAGATAACTTTACTCCATGTTTAAGAGGTGACGATCCGATGCTCTCGAGGAATGGATTTATCTTGTCTGGCTTGATAGAGAAATTGTTGCAATATTCAATAATATCTTTCACTTTCTCTTGCTTATCCTTTAGCAGGTCAAGGCGACTGCTTGTGGCAAGTCCTATGTCGTAACCTCTTTGAGTTAGCCTTTCGTCTGCATTATCTTGTCTCAATAAGATTCTATATTCTGCACGTGAGGTAAACATACGATAAGGTTCATCCACACCTTTTGTAATAAGATCATCAATCAATACTCCGATATAAGCTTCGTCGCGGTTAAGGGTGAAATCATCGCCACCGTGACATCTTATGTGGGCATTTATACCTGCCACTATTCCTTGTCCTGCAGCTTCTTCATATCCTGTAGTTCCATTTATTTGTCCTGCAAAATATAGGTTGTCTATCAACTTAGTTTCAAGTGTTGGTTTCAATTGAGTAGGATCAAAGAAGTCATATTCGATAGCGTATCCTGGTCTGAAAATATGTACGTTTCTAAAAGCTGGAACTAATTTTAATGCCTTGATTTGAGTGTCGAGGGGTAGGGAGGATGAGAATCCGTTTAAGTAGCATTCGTTAGTATTTTCTCCCTCTGGTTCAAGAAAAAGAAGGTGACTTGTCTTTTCCGAGAAAGTAACAATTTTGGTTTCAATACTAGGGCAATACCTTGGTCCGATACTTTTAATTTGTCCATTGTATAATGGCGAGTCGTCGATACTTTCTTTTAATATTTCATGAACCTCCTCAGTGGTGTTAGTCATCCAGCAACTCTTTTGAGTTAATGTTCTTTTCACATCTGGGAGATATGAGAAAGTGTGGAAAGTGTCGTCTCCCTTTTGTTCCTCCATCAATGAAAAATCAACGCTACGTGCATCTACTCTCACGGGAGTTCCTGTTTTCATTCTGTCTGTTTTGAAACCAGCTTCGGCCAATTGTTCTGTCATTCCGTAGGATGATGGCTCTGATATTCTACCGCCACCAATTTGAACTTTGCCAACGTGGATAATCCCGTTAAGGAATGTACCATTGGTAAGGATAACAGTTTTGGCATGGAAGGATACACCCATTTTAGTTTTAACTCCAGTCACAGTTTTGTTTTCTAATATCAACTCTGTAACCATATCCTGCCACATATATAAATTGTCGGTATTCTCAACAATATCTCTCCATGTCTCTATAAATTTAGCACGGTCGTTTTGTGTGCGGGGACTCCACATTGCAGGACCTTTTGATCTATTAAGCATCCTGAATTGGATAGAGGTTTTGTCGCTCACTATTCCCATTTGACCACCCAAGGCATCTATTTCTCGTACAATTTGGCCTTTGGCTATTCCGCCCACGGCTGGGTTGCAGCTCATCTGGGCAATTTTGTTCATATCCATTGTGATGAGCAATGTTTTAGAACCCATATTAGCTGCTGCTGTTGCCGCTTCGCATCCTGCATGACCAGCGCCAACAACTATTATATCGTAATTAAAATCCATTCGTGTAATAATTTAGATTGCAAATATACTAAAAAAGAAAAGGTTAGCTGTTTTCCATTATGTTAATTACAAATAATCAGATTAAGTGTTTTACTGTAGATATAGATAAAATTTATGAATTTCACTTGCTCTTTGTTACAAGTGCCGGGTTTGCGGTTGTTAACAATATGTGTGCTGAATTGATGAAAATTAAGCATCAATTCTTCCTTTAAAAACATTCTCTAGCTCCTTTATAGCTCCTTTATAACTCCTTTGTAACCCCTATATAGCCTTAGTAGTATGAAAATGCCTTATGAATGTTAATTTGAGAAATTGTGATTATCTGTAGGAGGCTATTTTATTGTGCTATTCATGTAAGCAGTTTCAGTGCATTTTCTTCAGCCACACGCATCTCTTTTTCCTCGTCATCGGTAATATCATTGATACCACAAAGATGAAGAATGCCATGAATTATAACGCGGTGAAGTTCTTCTATGAAATCTGTATTGAATTGTTTCGAGTTCGACATTACTGTATCAATACTGATAAAAATATCTCCCGATATCTTATCCTTTTCTGAATAATCGAAAGTGATTATATCGGTATAATAATCGTGTTGTAGATATTGATTATTTACCTCCAAGATTTTGTCATCGTTGCAAAATAGATATGAAATTTCTCCAATCTTTTTATTGTACTTTCCGGCAACGCTCTTTATCCAAGGTTCAATTTTTTTAGTATTGATATTTGGAAATTCTATATTCTCAGCATCAAAAAAAATGGGCATAATAGGGTTTATATGTTTTGAGTTGTTTTACTATCCGAAAAAGAGGTAAGCTACAAAAACTGCCGCTATGACTCCAGCTAAATCTGCCAAGAGAGCATATGAAACAGTGTAGCGTGAATTTTTAATGTTTACTGCACCATAATAAACGGCCACTATATAAAATGTGGTATCTGTGGCACCTTGCAATACTGCGGATAGCCTACCTGCAAACGAGTCTGCACCGTACGTCTTCATTGCATCTATCATCATGCCTCTGGCTCCGCTACCGCTCAATGGTTTCATCAGTGCAGTGGGCATTCCATCAATCCATTTTGTATCTGTACCAGTTAGTGCTGCTAAGCTTCTAAGTCCATCCATCAGAAAATCCATTGCACCAGAGGCTCTGAAAACTCCAATGCCTACAAGTATGGCAATCAAGTAGGGGATAATAGTTACAGCAGTCTTAAATCCATCTTTGGCCCCGTCAATAAAAGCTTCGAATATATTAACCTTAGTACGAAGTGCCTTGATAATAAATAAAACTATAATGGTGAACAGTATTATATTTGCTGCAAGTCCAGATACCGTATTGATTTGGTCTTGTGGCATAGTTCTAAATATTAATATGGTGCCTGCTATAATACTAAACATTGCTATTAAGAATCCCATAATAGCTTTGTTGAAGATGTTTATGCCTTGCTTGATACAAATAGCAATCATGCCAACGACTGTTGCCGCAAATGTAGCTATCATAATTGGTATAAAAACATCAGCAGGGTTAGCGGCACCCATTTGAGCGCGATACACCATCACTGTTACAGGAATTAGAGTTAGCCCCGAGGCATTAAGTACAAGAAACATTATCATAGGGTTTGATGCCTGATCCTTTTTGGGGTTTATTTCCTGAAGCTCTTGCATTGCCTTTAATCCGAATGGTGTAGCCGCATTGTCTAGCCCTAGCATATTGGCCGATATGTTCATCAATATTGATGCGGAGGCTGGGTGTCCTTTTGGTATGTCTGGAAAAAGCTTTGAGAATAGTGGTGCCGCAGCTCGCGAAAAAAGTTCTACCATTCCACCTCTTTCCCCAATTTTCATAACGCCTAACCACAATGATAGAACCCCCGTGAGGCCAAGAGATATTTCAAATCCTGTTCTGGCAGAGTCGTACGTAGAGTTCATTATTTCGGTGAACACATTTACATCGCCAAAGAAAATTAGTTTTATTAAAGCTACAACGAAGGCTATAAGGAAAAAAGCAATCCAAACATAATTTAATACCATATCAGAAGGGTTCTCATTTTATTTTGTCAAAGATAATAATATCATTTAAATTATTTTTTATCTTTACTGTTTATATAATTAAATCTATGCGTTGGAAGGACTTTTTATATTACTATAGGTGGGAGCAACTGGCAATAGGGAAATTGCTGGTTCTTATTTTAGTTGCCTTAATTCTAAATTTATCGTTTACATTAAAAAAGCCGAGTCAAGTAATCATTAATCAAAATGATTCTCTAATTGCTGCTTTTGATAGCTTTTATAATGGGCTGGCGGAGGCTAAAAAAAGTGTTGAAATAAGGCAGATCAAAAATGAACTTCTCTCCGAGTCGCGCACAAAAAACAGTTATGATAATAGGCGTAGTAATTTCACACCAAGGTCGGTTAAGTTGACTGCGGGCGAGAAGATTTCTCTCAATAATTCAGATACTACTGAGTGGAAGAAAGTTCCAGGAATTGGTTCTGTGTTTGCTACTCGAATAGTGAAGTACCGTGATTTATTAGGTGGCTTTGTTGCGGCAGATCAGTTGCTAGAGGTTTATGGAATGGACAATGAAAGATTTGCTGGTATTATAGATTATATAGAGATTGACAAAGAGATTGACAAAATTAAAATTAATAAGCTAGAGTTTAAAGAGCTATTAAAGCATCCTTACCTCAATTATAATCAGGTGCAAGCAATAGTGAATCTGCGTAAGAAGAAGGGGGACATTCAATCCATTAACGAATTATCAATTCTAACGGAATTTACCAATGATGATATTTTGAGACTAGAGGCTTACCTGGAGTTTTGATTATACAAATACACTGCTGAATTTTCATATATAAATACATCTCAATTGTCGTGAGCTTAACCATCTCTTTGTATAACTTTATATTTAATCGTTATATAATGTAGAGTGTTTTTTAGCTACAAATGGAGCTTTTCTCAAATGATAAAGTGAGCTTTAAGATTCATTTCTTGTATTTCTCAAATGATAAAGTGAGCTTTAAGATTCATTTCTTATGTTTATCATGTGCGAAAGTGAACTTTAAGATTCACTTCTTGTGTTTATCATGTGATAAAGAGAGTTTTAAGATTCATTTCTTGTGTTT
>CAYTQG010000031.1:0-25278 GCA_964439965.1 uncultured Proteiniphilum sp. | reverse complement strand
TTACATTTGAGCGGTTTTACGAGCACCTACAAGAAGGTTAATTTTTAACATTCATAGCGTTAAAATATCCTTCGTGGCTGATTATCAGCTGAAACCAGAAAAGAGCAAAGCATGGTTGTGCTGAAATGTTCCGTTCGCAATTAATGCTAAGCTTCCTTCAAACTCAAAGCTCCCTTCGCAAAGTTTGCGAAGGGTACTAAAATGCCATAATTACGAAAACAGTTAATGCGATAACATATTTTAAGCCCGATATTCTCAAAACATGCATTTCTTGTTAACATTCGACTAAAAAGATACCCTTCGCAAAGTTTGCGAAGGGAGCTTTTAAAAAAAAGCACGCTTCGCATCTTTTGCGAAAGGTAGTTTTGGCGCTGCGGATGCCTTCGCAAAGTTTGCGAAGGGGTGTGAAATCCAAAAAGTTGTTATCGCAAAGTTTGCGATGGGTACCTTTGGTACTAAAACTACCTAAAACAAATATTGCGAAGGGTATTTTGAGCTCGAAGAATGCTTCGCAATATTTGCGCATGTGTGTTTTTGACCACGGGGATGCCTTCGCAAAAAATGCGAAGCAAGGTTTATGAGCGGAATGGGCCTTCGCAAAAAATGCGAAGCCAACTTTCACCTTAAAGTATGCTAACGCAAAGTTTGCGATGTGTGTTTTTGTTAATGAATAGCCTTACTCACAGCGTGCGAAGGGAACTTTTTGGTGCTTAATTACATAAATCATGAAGTGCAAAGTGTGTTTTGAGGTACTTGGATAGCTTCCGCAAAGATTGCGAAGGGTGTTTTGTGACTGGTGGTGAGCTTCGCAAAGATTGCGAAAGGTTGGACTAAAGTCAAAAATTAGCATTATCAATGTATGTAATTGTTTTCAGCCTGTATAATAATAGATTGGTGATTGGTATATTTTATCTTATTGCGTTTTCTGAATTGTATTATAATCTTTGTGAATAGTGTAGATAAAATATTAGCACTATCTATCGGTTTTTAAATTCCTAAATAATTAGCTTATAAAGTCTCAGTTTTTCACTTAATGCCTTTATTCTAATAATCAAATCATATACTGCATCTTGTGATAATACACCACACTTTATGGCTGGCAATTCTCCTTTATTACTACTATCTTAATCTTTAATCCATTGTTCACTATCGTAATATTCGATTAGTTTTATATAATCAGGCTGAAGCTGTTGCCATTTTTCGGCAACAGCTTCGAATTCAGTAATCAGAGATTCCATTTTTCTAATGTTTCTTCGTGTTGTTGGATATTTTGAATCCTCTCTTTCATCTGGTTTTATCTCTTACTTAATCTTTTAACTGCCTCATTAAACTCTGCTTCATCAATCAAATCCTCGAGCGTAATATGCATGCGCCAACGCCAATAGTGGTTCGGATTGGATGGGATATTGATTCTTTCATCCATAGGATTGGTGTTTGATAATTGGGGTGATATCGACATCCAGTCTTGCAGTGGTAATACAACCCACATGGCACTTGAGGCAAGGTGTTGACTAATTATTTGTTCGCACAATTCGTTTGAGCACTCTTGAGGTGCTTCTCCGTGATGATGAAGCACATGATTGTAGTAGTTTTGAGTGATATTCCTGTCTTCTTTCCACCACAATCTCAAGGGCGACATATCATGAGTGGATGTGGTGCTTACTGAAAGATATGGCAGATTGTCTAACTGGGTGAATGCCACATTGATATCCTTAGGCATGCGTTGTATTTCGAGACTTAAAATCTTAAGTTCTTTCATTACCGAAGGAACACAATCGGGTACCATGCCTAAGTCTTCGCCACAGCAAAGCATTTGTGTGGATGATATTAAAGCTGGGAGTTTTCGCATGGCTTGCTCACTCCAAAAATAGTTGTGACGATGATAGAAGAAATCTTCATAAAGTCTATTGAATGCCCATTTTATATCCTGCTCTAAATGTTGGTAAGAGTGGGTAGAGTGGGCGGTGATTCGAGGATGGAAACGATTATGATCTATTCTATCTTTTACAAACAAAACCTCATTGCACAATTGATATAATCCATCACGAATTGATAGGCTTTTTGAGTCGCTGTTATTATCAAAATATCCTTGAATTTTTCTTTGCGTACTGTATTGCTCTTTCAATTTAAATAGTTGCCAATCCGATACTTCAAGATATTCTTGTTTTACTTCTTCAGCAAACTCTCCAAAAATATCTTCAAGAAATGACTCATGAATAAAGGGCTTGGCCATTCTTTCTTCATCAAATGGTATGCCCGCCATTCTAAGCTCCTCAGGATGATATGGCATTGCTGGACTGAAGTGGCCAAGCAATCCTTGCACTGAATGAAGAGGAATTTCCCAAATGCGGAAGAAGCCTAATATGTGATCTATTCGATAAGCATCAAAATAGTCAGCCATTTTTTGAAAACGTTTCCTCCACCAATCAAAGTTTTCGTGTTCCATTACCTTCCAGTTATAGGTAGGAAAGCCCCAGTTTTGTCCATACACAGAAAAATCATCAGGCGGAGCCCCCGTTTGAGTATCCATATTAAATAGATGCGGAGCAGTCCAGGCTTCAATGCTGTCTCTATTTATTCCTATTGGTATATCGCCCTTTAATGATACTCCCTTTGTATGAGCATAATGGGTTGTTTCTTTAAGTTGCTTATCGAGTAAATATTGCAAAAAGCAGTAGTAGTCGAAACTTTCCTTTGCCTCAGAGTTACTTTCTAAAAGTTGCAGTAGGTTTTCTTTATTGTAATCAGCGTATTCGCCCCAAGTTGCAAACTGTGCTGTGTTGTGCTGATCACGCAGATAGCAATAAATGGAGTAGGGGAATAGCCACTCTTCGTTGTTGTCGTAGAATGCTTTATACTCCTTTGATTTTAGTGTTTTGCTACCCTGTTCTGTAAATAATTGTTTGGTGTATCTTGTTTTTAAATCTAATACCTTTTCGTAATCTAAAAAATATAGGTGGTTTAGTGCATCTGCTTCTTTTTTGAAAGCGTTTGTTGTCTGTTTGCTTTTTAATGGAAACTGACTTAATCCTAAATATATTGGATGAAGAGCATAGCTCGAAATCGCATTGTAGGGATATGAGTCGTGCCATGTTTTTGTGGTTGTGGTATCATTAATGGGTAGTATCTGAATCATTTGCTGATTAGTTTTTGCTGCCCAGTCAACCATTTTACGTAAATCATAAAAATCGCCTATACCAAAGCTATCGTTGCTGCGAAGCGAAAACACGGGAATTGCAGTGCCACTTCCCTTAAACGAGAATGAGTCGTAATTGAACTGAAGTGCCATTTCTGCTTGCACATGATTTTTTTTGTCTTTGTCGCTCAATTCTATCGTTCTATTGTTGCCATACTCCCAATACACTGCCTCATTAGTTGAGTCATCTATAATTACCAATTTGTATTGAGTATTTCCTTGAAGCTCTTTGGTGTTTAAAACAATCTGCCACTCAGAGTTTGATCTGTACTTTAGTGCTTGTGCTTTGTCAAGGCTCCAGTTGCCCAGATAGTCGCCTTCTCCTGCTATTACTAGTTGCTGGCCACGCTTCACAAATGGGCAAACTACATTGATAAGTAAGCTATTATTGGGGTATCTTGGTGCGGTGTTGTTCTCTTCGTGTGCGAAACTACTATTAGTAAATGCGGATGTGAAAAGATAATCGTGAAAGGGTTTTTCTTTCCAATGGTCGTTTATAGTGTAGTCTTTTGATTTAGTTATATGTATTTTACGGGTTTTGCCCCATTCAAGTCTCGAAATTAGGTTGTGTTCTTTTATAAGATAAAAATAGCTGAGGGTGCCTGAGTTTGATATCTCTATTTCAAGCTCCCAATTGCCATTTTTGTATTCTAATTTTTGGGCATTGGATATATCTAAGCCACCAAGGCTTGGGTCGGAACCACATATATACACATCTTCACCATAATTTGTGTGATAGTTTATGCTGAATCTTACAATACTCATAGTAATTTTTTTTAAGTGAATGATTAATAAAAGCAAAAGTATAAAAAAAGTGGCAATAAAACGAGTAAAATCGTTTTATTGCCACTAATTATATTCTAAATAAATGTATTATCTATCCCTACAAGAAGAGTAAAATCATTAGTTGCGCCGTAATTACTCTCAAAAACATAGTAAGAGGATATACAGTAGCGTAACTAACTGCCGGCACATCGTTGCCAGCTATTGCATTAGCATATGATAGGGCAGGAGGGTCAGTCATACTTCCAGCAATTAATCCCATCAGGGTGAAGTAGTTTATTTTATATACTTTGCGACCTATTGTTCCTATAATTAATAGTGGTACTACGGTAATAATAAATCCATATCCAATCCATACGTATCCACCATTAACAATTGTCTCAACAAAGCCTTCGCCAGCACTTAAGCCTACACAGGCCAAGAAGAGGGCGATGCCTACTTCACGCAGCATTAGGTTGGCACTCATTGTGGTATATGTAACTAATCCATATTTAGGCCCAAACTTGCTAATCAGAATAGCAACAATAAGTGGCCCACCAGCTAGACCCAATTTTACTGGTTGTGGAATGCCAGGAAATACAAACGGAATGCTTCCAACTAGAACTCCTAATGCAATACCAATAAAAATAAATACAAGATTTGGTTCGCGTAAGCGTTTCATTGAGTTCCCTAAAAACTTCTCTACGTTTTTAATAGACTCTTCTGTGCCTACTACCGTTACACGGTCTCCCAATTGTAGTTGAAGACGAGGATCGGCTACCAAATCAACTCCAGCTCTGTTTACACGAGTGATATTAACATCGAAAAGATTACGAAGCTTAAGTTGCCCAATTGCTTTTCCGTTTATCTCTGATTTTGAAACATTAATTCGACGCGAAATGAGCATTGTGTCAAGTTCACTCCACTCTTCCTTGTCCATATTTATTTTCTCGCCCACTAGAGCTTCAATAGTTTCTATGTTTTGAAGATTTGTAACTACCAACACCTTGTCTCCTTCTTTTAAGATGGTTTTGGGCTGTGGTACCACCAATCCTTGATTATTGCTTTGTAGGAGCCTTGAAAAAACAAAGTCTTTGTCAACTAAACTCTTTATTTCGTGTACTGATTTATTGAAAATAGCAGGGTTCTTTACAATTAGCGAAAACATCTGAGCTTCTGTCATTTTTGAAGCATTTGATGTGTCAATACTTTTGTTCTCCTTTTCGATGCTTATTTTGAAAATGAATCTATAAAGTATAAGACAAGTGATGATACCAACCACACCAAGAGGATAGGCAACGGCATATCCCATTGCAATGCTCGGGTCGTTAGCGCCTGTAGCATCATAGTATGTTTGCTGTGCTGCTCCAAGGCCTGGGGTGTTTGTTACTGCTCCCGACAAAATACCTACCATAGTGGCTATAGGTAAGCCTGTAATAATATGTATTACATATGTAGTTATTACTCCTAGTAATACTACCCCAGCGGCCAACATATTAAACGTGAGACCTCCCTGCTTAAACGATGCGAAAAAACTGGGACCTACTTGCATTCCAATTGAATATATAAAGAGAATTAATCCAAACTCTTTAATAAAATGTAGAATGTGTTCATCAATTCCTAAACCTAAATGTCCGAGGAAAATACCTACGAACAAAATCCATGTAATTCCTAATGAAATGCCGAAGATTTTAATTCTGCCTAGCAAAATTCCAATCGAAATTACTAACGCCAAAACAAATATTGCGTGTGCAACACTCGTTCCGAATAATAATTCATTAATCCAACTCATAAATAAAAGTGTGTATTTCTTATCTTACAATTTGAAGATACAAAGGTAGCCTTTTAAATCATGAAAGGCAAAAAGAGTTTAAATGACACTTAATGTTATTTGTCGCAAACTACTGCAACCCAGTGGTCTTTGTCGATAAAATGATTGAATACTAATCCGCTTGATAGACACTTTTCGCTAATCATGGGTATATCTTTCTGATAAAATCCACTCATAATTAGTTTGCCTCCATTTTTTAGAGCTTTGGTATATGCTGGTATGTCTTCGAGCAATATATTACGATTGATATTGGCTAGAATAATATCGTACGACTCGTTCTCTATCAATTCGACTGCACCATGCTTTACAGTGATGTTGTTTATCTTGTTTAATTCAACATTTTCAATAGCATTTTCGTAAGCCCACTCATCTATATCTATAGCTGTTATGTTTTGAGCTCCTCTCATTGATGCTAGAATAGCTAAAATAGCGGTTCCACACCCCATATCAAGAACTGTTTTACCTTCAAGGTTGGTGTCCATAATCTCTTTAATCATCAACCCTGTGGTTTGGTGATGTCCCGTTCCGAATGACATCTTTGGGTCAATCAATATAGTATAGTCATATTTCTCTTCAGGTTGGTGAAACGAGCTGTGTATTATGCATTTATCATTAAACACTATAGGCTTAAAGAAATTCTTTTCCCACTCTTCATTCCAGTTTTTATCTTCAATTGCTTTAAACGTATATTCAATATCAACGTCTAATAAAAAGTTCTCTACTATTTTGTCTGTTATCAGTTCTGAAAAACTTGTGCAATCTATGTATGCTAATAGTTTGTCATCAGACTGAACAAAACTTTCAAATCCGATTAGAGCTAAATCTGATGCTAATGCATCATAAATATCTTCAGAAAAGGGATTGCTTGAGAATGTTACTTCAATATATCTCATTATGCTTTTTTGATTTTTAAAAATTTGCTACAAAAGTAATACTTATTTGAACATCAATTTCTGAAAAAGTATTTAATTATAATACAAACTGTTTACTATTGTTAGAGTATTGCTCTTTTTGTGATGTTTAATCTATTTGGTTGCACTTTTTGTTTTACATTTACGTTTTGAAATGAACATTATGAAGAAACTTATATATACAATAATAGCTACTATATTTTTTACATTATCTATTCAGGCTCAAAGCAATTCTGTTGAGTCTCTTATTAATGAGGGCATTAAGCTTCACGATTCAACTGAATATAAGCTGGCAATAGAAAAGTTTGAGGGTGCACTAAAATTGAATCCACAATCTACTTTGGCATTCTACGAGCTTTCATTATCCTATCTTGAACTTAAAGATTATGAGAATGCTTCAAAGTATAGCACCAAGGTTATAAATGCTAATGATCAGTATTTATTAATTGGAGCGTATGCCGTAAAAAGTGAGGCATTGGTGGGGTTGGATAGAATTGATGATGCAATATCTATATTACAAGATGGACTTGAGAAGATAGGAGAGTCATATCTTCTACACTTTAATTTGGCTTTAAACTATTATAAGATTAATAATCTGGACAAAACCTTAGAGCATGTAAATAGAGCTATAGAGCTTGATAAAACATATAGTGGTGCCTTTTTACTGAGCGCATATGCCCAAAGAGACAAGGGGTTGTGGATACGAAGTATTTATTCGTTTCAGATGTTTTTATTACTTGAGCCAGATTCGGCACGTGCTCGCAATGCTTTTGAAGAGATGCTGCAAGTGATGTATATAGCTCCGGTATCTGCTGAGAAGCCTCTGCAACGTTCTTTTATTCAGATGCAGATGAATAAGAATAAAGGCGAAGAACTTGCATCAATGCCAATTGAACCTTATCCTGCAGATGAAATGGGTGATAGATTGTCAATCCATAAAGAGATAACTCATACATTGGACTCTTTGAAAGAGGACAACTCAGGTGAGTTGGATTTATTTATTGCATTTAAGGAGGTGAATAAAACAATTCTTGAAGGTTTAATAAACAAGGGGAGCACAGAAGTGAGTCCCGATAACTTTTGGTCGTTTAAGTATCCTTTTTTTAAAAGTATCTTGAACTCTGAATACTATGATGTGTTTTGTAGATATATTAGTGTCTCTTATTTCCCCGAATCTTTAAAGTGGTGGGAGGAGAATCAGGAGCAAGCTAAAAAGTTTATAGACTGGTTTGAAAAAGGATAGCTTGCCATTGATCAATAAAAAGTGCTATCTTTGTATTTCATCTTCAAACCTTTTATGGAAAAAAAATTAGAAGAACAATTATTAGAGGAGTTGCGAGAGCCATCGACACAAAGAAAGGCTTTCGCTAAACTTGTATCTGAGTATAACGAACGCATATATTGGCAGATACGTAAGATGGTATTATCGCACGATGATGCTAATGATATTTTGCAAGATGTCTTTGTGAAAGCTTGGCTTAATATTGACAACTTTAGAGGTGAGTCTAAGCTTAGCACCTGGCTTTACAGAATTGCAATTAATGAAAGCATCACTTTCATTAATAAAAAGAAAAATCAAAACAATATTTCAGTAGATGAAGATGACTCTTTTCTACTAAACACGATTGAGGGAGATGAGTTTTTTGATGGTGATGAAGCACAGAAGAAACTGCAGAAAGCAGTGCTCACACTGCCTGATAAACAGAGACTTGTTTTTCAGATGAAGTACTTCCAAGAAATGAAATATGATGACATGTCGGAAGTGCTTGGCACATCAGTTGGCGCACTAAAAGCGTCATATCATCATGCGGTTAAAAAGATAGAAAAGTTTTTAACAGATTCCAATTAAACCTTTACAAATGGACAATGTCTACTTTACGTAAAGCATTAATATTCCCAATCGTTATGAGTCAAAAGATTAATAAATTAAGCGATATAGAATTCAAAAACCCTTTCACTGTTCCTGATAACTATTTTGAGAATATCAGTGAAGAGATTATGAAGAATTTGCCCGAGAAAGAAACTCCACTACCAGTGAAGGTTTCGATGTGGACGAAGGTTAAACCATGGATTTACATGGCAGCAATGTTTGTTGGTACATATTTCTTGGTGCAAGTGCTTTTGGATAAAACCGGAGGAACCGATGGTAATTTGAATCGAATTAGTTCTCATCAAAATGTAATAAGCTCCGATAAGTATTGGTCTGATGTGCAGATTACTGAGGATGAGTTTTTTGAATATGTTGAAGATCAATTAATCAATGATGGATACTATGATTATATGTATAATCAAGTGTCGTTTTAATTATTAGTATATAATATAAGATAGTCAATAATAAATTATGATGAAGAAAAGTTTACTTTTAGGTTTCGCCACTCTGATTCTGTTTTCGTTACTACCCCAAACTGCATTGGCTCAGTCAAGAAAGATGGATTTGGTGGATTATGAAAATAGAAAAACAGAATATATAGCCAAAGAAGCGGGTTTGACTGAAGAGGAGGCAATTAAATTTTTCCCTGTATTCAACGAGTTGAATAAAAAGAAGTTTGCACTCCACAAAGGACATCGAGAAATAATCGAGAAAATAAAGAGTGGTAAAGATTCTATTTCGGATGAAGAGTATCGCAAAATGCTTGAAAAAGATGCCGATGTGAAATTAAAAGAGGCAGAATTAGATAAGGAGTATTCTGTAAAACTTGAGAAAGTATTATCACCGGAAAAGATTTATAAAGCTCAACAAGCAGAACGAAAGTTTATGCAACAAGAATTGCAAAGATTTAGAAGAAGCGAATAGCTTATCCTTCTGATTTTATATAAAAAAGGAACCCCATGACCTATCCAGGCAATGGGGTTTTCTTATTTTATGCATCATTAAATGATATCTATTTTACTTTCACCTTCAATGGGTTTTTTATTATCTCCTTTTCTTTTATAAGATAAATATTCCAATCTTCGAAGCTATCGAAGCCCGATTTGCTCCATCCACCTCCAGTATAGTAAGTATATTTCTTGCCACTTTCAAAATGGTTGTATCCTAAAAAGTGATTGTTTGCTAATTCACTTTTCTCGTATCCCATCAAGTTGATAGCACCTGTGAATATGGTCCCATTATTTTTGTCTGATGGCACCTGATAAGATATGATACCATTATAGTTGTCACTATATGTGATTTGTTCATCTTTGCCAGATAATACAAAGCCAGTGGCTAAGTACAACTCTTTATTGTTTGATTCGAATATCTTTTCAATCTTATTCAAATAGTTATATGCATCAAGAGTTATAATTCTAGTCTCTGTTACTTCATTGTTTCCTACTGAGTAGGGAGCATAATGTAGTTTAAAAGAGATTCTAAGAGGACCATTGTCTAAAACCTCAGCTTGTGTAAAGTTTTTTCCTAGGCATAGCTTCTCGTTGTACACAGGGGCAGTCATTCCTAATCCAAGTGTTGGTCCCACTTTATAAAAGTCTAATCCTTCACCATGATCGGCATGATACGAAGCTTTGCCTGCTAGGTCGTCTTTATACCATTTATTTATTACAAGATTTTCAGTTCGCTTTACCCAAATATCCAATCCATTGCTTATTTCGCCAGTGGCTTGTAGTGCAGGACCATAAACGCGATATGCAACGCGATTATTTTCCCACGCAAAATCGTCTTGCCTTTCGGGTACTAATCTACCATATACTAGTGGGTCATACTCTCGAGTTCGGCCTGTAACAACTACATAGTATGTTTTTTTCTCCTTAGAATTTAAATTGACAGGAAATATAAGTGTTTCGGGCGAATCATTTCCATTGGTTACCAATTGATGTGTAATTGCTTTGCCTTCACTATCAGTTACCTGAATATTATTTCCTTGGTTTAAAGAAAGCTTCTTGCTGACTTTGCTCCAGTCAACTTCAACAATCTCATTTGATCTTTCTAAGGTAGTGGGGTTCTTCACATTAATCTTTGCTACATTCTTGCTCATAGAGCATGATGATAATGCAACTAAGATAATTGCTGCAAATAACCAGTTTGCTTTTTTAATCATATGAGCTTTCTTTTATGGTTGTTTTCCTATATAAGCCAATATACCTCCATCAACGTACAGCACATGTCCGTTAACGAAGTTTGATGCCTCGGATGCCAAGAACACAGCTGGTCCTTCTAAGTCTTCAGGGTTGCCCCAGCGACCGGCAGGAGTTTTAGAAATAATAAAAGAATCGAATGGATGTGGTGATCCATCTGCTTGTTTTTCTCTAAGTGGGGCAGTTTGAGGAGTAGCTATATAGCCTGGCCCAATGGCGTTGCACTGTATGTTATGACTGCCATACTCAGAGCATATGTTCTTTGTCAGCATCTTCAAGCCTCCTTTGGCTGCTGCATATGCCGAAACAGTTTCTCTTCCTAACTCGCTCATCATGGATGCTATATTGATAATCTTGCCATGTCCTTTCTTAATCATCGCAGGTATCACTGCTTTTGAAACAATGAAAGGACCAACCAAATCTATATCCACCACTTGTCTGAAGTCTTCTACACTCATTTCGTGCATCGGGATACGCTTGATAATACCAGCATTATTTACCAAAATATCTATAGATCCTATTTCTTTTTCAATTTGTGCTACCATCTCCACCACTGCTGGCTCGTCGGTAACGTCACAGATGTAACCGTGGGCTTCAATTCCTTCTGCCTTAAAATCTGCAATACCTTTGTCTATATTCTCTTGACTTCTTCCATTAATTGCAATTTTTGCACCTGCTTTTGCTAATGCCTTAGCCATGGCGAATCCTATTCCATATGATCCGCCAGTAACTAGGGCAACCTTACCATCTAATCTAAAGTTTACCATCTTAATATATTTCCTTTTTCTTTTTGCTGATTATTTTAAATCTGTAATTGCTGAGAAGTCTTGATCACCATAATCTAAATTCTCGCCAGCCATTCCCCATATAAATGTGTAGTTGGATGTTCCAGCTCCTGAGTGAATAGACCATTCTGGTGATAATACTGCTTGCTCGTTTTGCATCCAGATGTGGCGTGTTTCGTCAACCTCTCCCATGAAGTGACATACGGCCTGATCTTCTGGTAGTTCAAAATAGAAGTATGCTTCCATACGACGAGAGTGCACGTGTGCTGGCATTGTGTTCCAAATGCTGCCCGTGGCAAGCTCTGTCATTCCCATTTGCAATTGGCAAGTTTCTAAAACTTGGTTTACAATCATCTTATTGATGTTTCTGTGGTTTGATGTCTCAAGTGATCCTAACTCAGCTACTTCGGCATCTGCTTTGGTTATTTTTTTGTCAGGATAATTGCGATGAGCAGTTGCAGAGTTGAAATAAAATTTAGCAGGATTATTTTTGTCCTTGCTTTCAAAATAAACTTCTCTATCGCCCGAACCCAAATAAAGAGCCTCTTTATAATCAAGCTCATAAGTTTTGTCTCCTACCTTTACGATACCAGGTCCACCAACGTTGAAGGTTCCAAATTCGCGTCTCATCAAGAAAACAGGTTGTTTCAGTGGCTCAATAGCTTCAAGATGAAGAGTTTCGTTAACGGGCATTGCTCCGCCCACAACCATTCTGTCATACATAGAGTAAACCATGTTTACCTCGTCTGCAGCGAAAATTGTTTTAATTAAAAAGTCGTTTCTTAGTCTTTCTGTTGTGTAGCTCTTTGCGTCTGTTGGGTTTGTTGCATAACGCAATTCGTAATTAGTTTTCATTTTGTTTTTTATGTTGATTAATAATTTAACTTCATTAGAAATACAAATATAGTCTTTTTATTCTATTTGTGGATGTGCACACTTTTGAATATTTTAATTTAATGCCATTCTAAAATGGTATCTCAGCTATTTACACTATCGTGTTATTTGTCAATTGATTTAAAAACTTGGTGGCACTAATCTCTATTGCATCTATATTTTGTGATACTAAAAGAGTTTTAGTCAATTTCACATCTGATGCATCGCCCCCTTTGGGACCCTTAGAGGTGATTACTCGATATGCATCGACTATATTTAGAACTGGCTTTTTTGAGAAAGTGCAAATATCATTTATAGATTGTGCAGCTCCATTGTTATAAAGCTCTTGTCTGTCCCACACAATTCCCATATAGTTTTTACGTGCACCAGAGTGCCCAATGCTACCATGATGTTTAAGCACTGGAACATTTATCCATTTGTCTGCACCTAAAATAGCTTTGTGTATTTCTGCACTTTTTATATTTGTACCATAGGGTAGGGCTACTTTCTTGTAGTGGTTTTGCATATGTGCGGGCAACATCTTTGCACCAGCACTTTCAGCAGCTTCTTTTATTCCACTACTGGCATATGATAGCCTCCAATCATCAATGGTGTGATCGAACACTGTAACCTCTTTTGCACCAGCTTCAAAGCATTGCTTGACGATATGTGCCACTAATTTTGGATTGGTGGTAGATGCCATCTCTTGGGGTTGATTCCACGCTATGTCGGGTTTTATGCAAACTACGTCGCCCTTGGCTATAAATTTGCTCATACCTCCCAGTTGCATCATTGCTTGGTCTAGCATTTCTTCGGGTTCGCCACCGCTGATGGTAATTACTTCCTGATTAGCAATATTGGTTTGCGCATCTTCTATATACTTGTTGGCAGCACTTAAATCTTTAATGCCTGCAATGGAAACGCCTGAAAGTATTGCTTTTTTGAAAAAGTTTCGTCTATTCATTTTATATTATAGAGAGAATTATATTCAATGTTCTACAAACTTAAACTAATTCCTCCAAAAAAGGTTGCTCCAGGCATTGGAAATCCTTCATTTATCTCATAATTCTGATTTAAAAGGTTCTCGCCCTTTGCAAAAAGATCAATATTATTAGTAATGCTATATTTTATTCGTGCATTTAACAGCACAAAGCTCTCTTTTGCATCATCGTTCTGTATATTTGTATATAGATTATTTATGTACTGCACACCTGATGATATGTGCCATTTGCCTTTGCTAAATTCTCCACCTACATACAGTTTGTTTTTAGGAGCTGCCATTATTTTATGCTTCATATTTAGATAGCTGTAGTTTGCATTGAATCTAAAATTAGTGTACAACTGATATGTTGACGTAATCTCAAATCCTTTATTCTCAACTTCTCCTGAATTGATATTCAGTGGCTTTCCATCAATCATTGCTGTTTTAATAAAATTACTCCCCTTTATTAAAAACAGATTCACACCAATGTTTAGCTTATTATCTATCAATGATTGCATTGCTGATATTTCGTAGTTCATCAAACTCTCAGGTTTTAGATCTGGATTTTGAGGGGGAAACATATACATTTCTCTAATAGTAGGATTTCTAAATCCTTTACTTACTATTGCCTTTAGGCTGGAGGTAGATGTGGGTATGTAGCTAATGCCAAATTGAGGAATCAGTTTTGATCCATTCTTTTCGTGATAGTCAAGCCTTATGCCACCATTGAGCGTGAGCTTATTATCTATAAAACTTTGTTGGATATTTGCAAAGCTTGCAAGGGTGTGAAGATGAATATTAGCAAGATCTACATTATCGCTTTCATCTACAAACTTATTCCATGCCTTTCCACCAAATTTTTGATAATCGAAGCCGGCGGTAGTTTTATTGCCTGCAAAAAATGAATATGACTGATTGATGGAGAAGCCCATCATGTCGTCGTTTGAGCGGAAGCGATATGGTAATGGTTGGTCTCCATCTATGTACCCATCATTAATATGATGAGATCCAAAATTGTAGAAGAACTTTATAATTCCTGATGTTTTGTTGTATTTGTTTTCTGTTGCAATAGATGTTACACCACGAGTTACGTTGGCGTCATTGTCGTTTAAGGGCAATGCCACTGTGCCAGGATTTGATGAGTTGGTTTTTGAAATATTTAAATCGGTAAATGCTGTCCAATTCTTGTTTATATCATATCCAATCTTTGCATACATATTCTTTTGGGAGAAATCCATGTTTTCTCTGTGTCCATCCGATTTGTTTAGGCCTAAATCGATATTTGCATACAGTTTGTTTTTTCGATATTGCGATGATAAATCGATATTTAATGTATTGTAGCTTCCATACATTATGCGGGAGGATTGATGTAGTCCATCGCTTTTCTGTTTCTTGGTTATGATGTTTATTACACCACCCATTGCATTGGAACCGTATAGTACTGATGCGGGACCCCTTACTACTTCTACACGCTCTGTCATTGCCGACTGGTAGCTATCGGCAAGTGGATGCCCCATAAGTCCCATATATTGTGGGTGTCCATCAATAAGTATAAGAACTCCCGCAGTGGGTGCTCCGCCTACTCCGCGGATGCTCATTGTGCCTGCCGAGCCACCCGATACGCCATAGCCCATCACCCCACGCTGTGTGATAAACAGACCTGGCACTTGCTCAGTTAAAAGGGGTAGTAGGGAGGGTTCTATTCTGTTTTAATTTGTTGCTGCTCAACGATGGTAATACTCATCGGAACGATTTTGAGATTCACACTTGGTATTGTGCCTGTTACCACTACCTCTTCAAGACGAATGCTATCATTTATTTGCTGTGTTTTGTTTCCTTTTGCCTCAATGTGGTGAACACCTAAAACCATCAAAGTAGCAATAGCTATCGTAATTTTTATAATATCCATGGGAATTTAAAACAATCTTCGTCGTATAATGAATAGTCGGCTGTACCGTTTACAGCAAACGTTTTTATAAGTTTTGCACCTTGTAGCAATTCAATTGCATATTTTACGGTGGCACCGGTTTTTATGCGATCTTCAACCAGCAGTATTGATTTGTTTTTGAAGTCAAAATCGATGGGCGAAACTAATTTAGGACTATCATATTTTGGCTTTTGTGATGGGTCGCGAAGATTAATCTTTAGTAGATGGATTTCTTTGTCTAACCGCTGATTTATTATTGCTGCTGGCACAATACCGCCATTGGCAATGGCCACGATAATGTCAAAGGTTTCGCGAAATTCTATCTCGCGAAACCTTTGATGAACTTTTTCAAATGTTTTAGTGTATGACATTGTAAACTATGCTTTTGATATTGCTTTTAATAGATAGTAACCGCCTACAAGTTGTATCAAAATGCCTGGAAATCCAAGGCGAATATCTTGTAGGGCTGTGTAGATGCTTTGCGTTGCTCCCCACTCATATGCAGTGCCCAATAGTTGGTACACTAATATAGCAATGAGTATTCCCCAAAATGAGACTTTGTTGAGTCTTTTTGCTACAATAGATGCAGCTATGGCAAGTATTACCGACTTGATTAGAATTGTGGGTAGTACGGCCATAGGGGGCATTCCGAAGAGTAGGTTATTGACAATGGGCGACATAACGGCTGTGAGCAAACCTACATGTATGCCATATTTGTATGCGGCAATTAGTGTGAAGAAATAGATGGGCAAGAAAATAAAGCCACCTTGTGGTACTAAGTGTGCCAACTGAGGGAGCAATATGTTGCCAATCACAAAGAGGGTTGCAAAAAGATAGGTCTTTACATTGGTCAATTCTAGCGAATAAAGTTTTGCTGTTGTCATCGTTTTCTGTTATTTAAAATCCTTATTGTTATTAACTGTTTATGTACACAATTTGTTGCGAAGTTAATAAAAAATATTGAAGCAAATGATATGTTCGCACTCTTATAGGTGCTTTTGGGAGATGAAAACAAAAAAAGACGCCTCGATTATTATTTATAATCTGAAGCGCCTTTGTGATATTTATTTGGGTGTTCTAAAAAGTAAGAAGACCTTTTCCTGTCATTTCTTCTGGTTGCTCAATGCCTAATATCTGACACATTGTGGGCGATACGTCGGCAAGAATGCCATTGCTAACTTTTGCATCCTTGTTTTCAGAAATATATACTACTGGAACTGGATTAAGTGAGTGTGCTGTGTTTGGAGTTCCATCTTCGTTGATTGCATTGTCTGCGTTTCCGTGGTCAGCAATCACCAAAGTTTCATATCCGTTTGCATTGGCAGCTTCAATTACTTGTTTCATGTATTTGTCAACTGCTCTTACTGCTTCCTTGATGGCTTCTTTCACACCAGTGTGTCCTACCATGTCGCCATTTGCAAAGTTTAGCACGATGAAATCGTGTTTCTGAGAGTTTAAAGCCTCTACCATTGCATCAGCTATTTCGGGTGCACTCATTTCGGGTTTCAAATCGTATGTTGCTACCTTTGGTGAAGGAATTAGAATACGTGATTCGCCTTCAAACTCAGCTTCGCGACCACCAGAGAAGAAGAACGTTACGTGTGGAAACTTTTCCGTTTCAGCTACTCTTAATTGTGTAAGGCCAAGGCTTGACACATGCTCACCCATTGTATTGGCTACGTTGTCTTTGCCAAATATGATATTCATTCCTTTGAATGTGCTATCATATGGGGTCATGGTGAAGTATTGCAAAGGAATTGTTTTCATTTCGTACTCGGGCATGTCTTGCTGAGTTAAAACAATTGTAAGCTCTTTTGCACGGTCGTTGCGATAGTTGAAGAATATTATCACATCGTCTTCCTCTATTGTGGCTACAGGATTTCCTGCTTCGTCCACTCTCACTATTGGTAGTATGAACTCGTCGGTAACATTAGCGTCGTATGATGCTTGAATTGCCTCTGCCATGTTGGTGAAGGGTGTGCCTACTCCTTTTACTAATAGGTCGTAAGCTTTTTTCACGCGCTCCCAACGTCTATCTCTATCCATTGAGTAGTAGCGACCGATTACTGATGCTATCTGACCAGTAGTTTTAGCCATGTGTGCCTCCAGATCTTCGATGTATCCTTTACCTCCTTTGGGGTCGGTGTCGCGACCATCCATAAATGCATGCACGTATGATTGCTCTACGCCGTATTCTTTCGAAATCTCTAATAGTTTTTTAAGATGATCTAATGAGCTGTGCACTCCACCATCTGAAACAAGGCCTAAAAAGTGAATCTTTTTGTTGTTGTCGCGAGCATAGCTATATGCCTTAACGATTTCGGGATTGCTTAAGATTGAATTGTCATCGCACGCACGGTTGATTTTTACTAAATCTTGATATACTACGCGTCCTGCGCCAATGTTTAAGTGTCCCACTTCCGAGTTACCCATTTGTCCATCAGGCAAACCTACGTTTTCGCCCGATGCTAATAGTTGTGCATTTGGGTATGTTTCGATTAGTGAGTCCCAATATGGGGTTTCGGTATTGTAAATCAAATCAGCTTCGGATTTGTTGCCAATACCCCAACCATCCAAAATCATTAATAATGCTTTTTTTCTCATTCTTATATTTATCTTTTATATTATATGTAACCTTAAAACGTTTTTTTAAAGCGCAAATGTACTCATTTTTTCTTTATCATGTTCATTTACTATATTTTCATTTTACTTGTTTAATGATAATTAAACTGTTACAGTCGTTTCTTGGTGTATATGCCTGTGTATAATGTGAGGCTCATACCTTCCACACTTAATGAGAAGGAGTCGATTATATACGGGTAATATTTTGTCGTAGTTTTTCGAAATATTCAGCATCGGTTTTCTATTATAATCACATTTCCATCTATCATATATAGTATTGACCTTAATTGTTGATATCCTTTGGTTTGTGTAGTTTGAAAATCTGCTTTTATAACTTTATTGTCATACTCATTCGCGCTGTCCAGCTGTGCAGCTCTAATTTTTTTGGTTAGCTCAAATAATGATGCAAAATGTATGTCTCGCTTGTATAGTTTTGCTTCTCTCTTTATTACATCATCATTATTGTATTGATATTACATGACTTCAATTGTCTCCAAAAATGGATTGATGCCTAAATCGTAGGGACAAGTGCCAAAGTTTTTTTGCCAGATTTTTGTACTCCAACTGTTGTGCACACATTTTAGTTGGGAGCTTGCGATAGTTTGATTTGTTATTAAGTGATTCATTTCGCCCAGAATTTTTTTGCTCAAACCCGGGACGGGATGAAAATACATGGTGTGATTTTGCTCAAACCCGGCCCGTGTTCGATTTTCGAACTCTTATTTTGGGCAAACCCGGCCCGTGATGGAGTAAAATGAGATTTTTTTGGGCAAAAACTGGCTCTGTTTTCAAACCCGCTACGTAGTTTTGTTAAAATACGTTGCGTTATAGACTAAATCTAGAAAAAACTGATCCAAAACGGGCCGTAAAACTGAAAAACGGGGCGGGTTTGGACCAGACCCGGCCCGTGTCAAATTAAGGGCAATTGGATTTGCCAAAAAACGGGACGGGTTTAGTCAAAATGTGAACTAGTGTGAATGAAATCAGGGATTTTTGGCGCAAAAACTGTTTACAGAAGTTAAAAATAGGCGATTTGAGCATAATTTAGCTCGAATATACATCAATCCCGGCTCGGGTAGTCGCAAATAAAATTTTTTTTATTCCATCACGGGACGGGTCTAACAGAAAAAGGACAAAATGGAAAAACTAAGAAAAGTGTATTTATTTGATAATAAGCCATGAAACATGTTTTAACCAAAAAAGAGTCTTTGTAAGTGTGAAAATATTAACAGTTTAAGTGTGCTGTTTTACAATCTAGTTAAATTACTAACTTTGGTGTAGTTTGTCGCGGCTTTATTACTCCAAAATGAATGTTTTGCTAAGGGTGATAATGCACTTTTCTTTTACTACTATTGCTCATACGTTTTGATATGTTGTAACTATAATGCAAAAAAGTTTTTACCGAACAGCAATGCTTCTATTTCTATTTTGTCTATTAAATTCGCCTATATTGTAGTAAAGCTTGATATTATGACTTTCATATGGTATAGTTTTTATATTTGACAAATCACAAAATGATTGTCCACGACAAAAAAACGCTAATTGTAAATTTACAATAGGGGGTTGGGAGCTATTTTATAAATGAAATAACTTTAGCAACAAGTGAGTATGGAGTCGATTTATTCTATCTGAAAGTTTTATTCAGTAGTTTTATATCTTACGTATGCAATTTGGGTTCCGTCGGGCGACCAGCTATGTACGTTGAGCGTGCCTTGGCCGCCGTAGAAAATGGGTGTTATATCTCTTGTATTTCCTGATTCGATATCAAGAAGTCTTAGCTTTACATCTTTCCCAAATGGGTGTGCTCCCTTTTGGTCTTCGATGTAGGATATATAGGCAACGGATTTGTTGTCGGGGCTGGGGTGCGGAAACCAGTTGTCGTAGTTGTCTGTAGTTAGCTGTGTTTGCTCACTTCCATCTGGGCGCATTTTGTATATATGCATCCGTCCAGTTCGGTGACTGTTGAAATATATCCACTCTCCATCGTAACTATATTCGGGACCATCGTCAAGTCCTTCTGCGTGTGTCAATCTTATTTCTTCTCCGGTTTCAATATTTGCCTTATATACATCCCATTCATCGTTTCGCATGGCGCAATAAACAACCCACTTGTTATCGGGGCTAATTCCGTGCCAATAGCTTGGAGCATTGGGTGTAATGAGTTTTGGCGTGCCTCCATTTATGGGCAAAATATAGATTCTGGAATTGCCTCCTTGTGATTTTGTTGTGGGGTCGTTGTGGCTTACTATTAGCCATTTGCCATCAAATGATATTCCGTGATCGTTGTTGCATTGATTGGCAAATTGTGTGTCGATTTTGCCCATTTTTTCACCAGTTATGGATATTTTTTCTAAAATTCCGTTTGAGTTGATAATGATATATTCGCCGTCTCGTGACCAATTGGGAGCTTCGAAATGTCTGTTTTCGTTCAGAATCATTTTTTCTTCGCCTGTATGAATATTTAGGAGTACCAGCTCGCTCTCAATTTTATTGTTGCTTTGGGCAAATGATGAAAAGGTACTCAAAAGCAGGAGTAGGAGGGAAGTAATTGTTTTCATTGTTAGATGCTTTTTGATAGGTAAGAAACACACAGAGGTTGCAATGATATGAACCTCTGTGTGGTGTGATATAGATAAATTCTGACTTAATGCAGTATTTATCTTACATAGGTTTCAAGCAATTTAGTTGACACGCTTGGTGTAATGATTGCTGATTTTGTGTCGGCAGGAACTAAAACGGATTCGCCTCTATTGATAATAGTTGTATTGCCTTTATCGTCAGTCAAAGTGCAATGTCCTTCCATACATATATATATTGTGAAGGAGTCTCTGTTTTCGTAGTTGCGCGAAATAGCTACATCTATGTCTAGCAAATTGGTGGTGAAGTATTCGCAAGATGCTAGTTCTACGGGATTGTTGACGTGTGGCTCATAGTCTGTCTTGTAGCTATCTAATACTTCGAAGTTTATTGCATCCTTAGCCAATTCGGTGTGTAGCTCGCGCTTATTACCTTGGGCATCGGTTCTGTCATAATCATATATTCTGTATGTTATGTTTGATGTTTGCTGTATTTCTGCTACAAAGCATCCTGCACCGATGGCATGAACACGACCAGCGGGGAGGAAGAAAACATCGCCTGGCGCTACATCATATCTTTTCAGATAGCTTGTAAAGGTGTTGTCATTAACGGTTTCTTCGTATTTATCTGGATCTAGCTTTTTCTCAAACCCGGTGTATAGAAATGCTTCGGGAGATGAGTTTACTACGTACCACATTTCGGTTTTGCCAAAGGAATTGTGTCGCTCTTTTCCTAATTTATCGTCAGGGTGAACTTGAATGGACAAATCGCTCTTTGCATCTATAAATTTGATTAGTAGTGGAAATGTATCTCCATATTTTTCATATACTTTTTTGCCTACTAGTTGAGCTTTTGCTTCTGATAAAATTTGATCAAGAGCCTTTCCAGAGAGTGGGCCATCAGCTACAACTGATACATTGCCTTCCACACCCGATATCTCCCAACTTTCTCCTATATTATCGTGATCGGTAGATATTTTTTTGAATGGCGCAATTTCGGTGCCTCCCCAAATCATTGGTTTGAGAATGGGCTGAAATTTAAATGGATATAAGTTCATTTTTGTTTATTATATTAATGAGTTAGTTTATCTTTTTCAGTACGAATGCTGTGCGTGCGGGCATATATGTAGTGAGCCAGCCTTTGTGCAAATTGCTGTAAAGTTTGTCGTGAAGCGTGAAGTGATGTATTGTTTCATCAATTAGGCCAAATCCTCCAAACTTTAGACTGTCTGTATTTAAAATAATTTCATATTCTCCTTCGGGTGCCAAAATTCCATAGTCGCTATATGATTTACTTGGGTGGAAGTTGAATATAAATAGTAAATCGCCCCGCATATAGGCCAATACGCTGTCTTCATCCTTATCCCAAAGTTTTATTATTGGTGTGGATTGGAAGCTTGGAACGGATTTGATCAGTTCTATCATTGCTTTGTCGAAGTCTCCTAAGTAATGATATTTTAAATTATTGTCATCGGCTAAGTTCCATTGGCGTCGCGCATGTTTGTACGACCAATTGTTGCCTTCGCGCGGGAAATCTATCCATTCCGGATGGCCAAATTCGTTACCCATAAAGGTTAAGTATCCTCCATTGATGGTGGTAGATGTTACTAGCCTAATCATTTTGTGTAGTGCTATGCCTCTGTCAACTTTGTGCGAACTGCTCATTAGTTTTGACATAAACCAATACATGTCAGCATCTATTAGGCGGAATATTACTGTTTTATCTCCTACAAGGGCTTGATCGTGACTTTCTACATACGAGATGGTCTTTTCATCGGATCGACGATTGGTGTTTTCCCACCATATGGCTGTTGGGTGCCAGTCTTCATCTTTTTTTTCTTTGATTGTTTTTATCCAAAAATCGGGAATATTCATAGCCATTCGGTAGTCAAATCCATACCCTCCTGCGGCTATATCTAGTGCTAATCCCGGCATGCCGCTTACTTCTTCAGCAATTGTTATGGCGTGGGGATTAATTTCATGAATTAATCTGTTGGCCAATGTGAGGTATGTGATTGCGTCTGGGTCTTGATGGCCATTATAGTAATCTCCATAGTTAGTAAAGCTCTCTTCAAGGCCGTGACTATAATATAGCATCGAGGTTACGCCATCAAATCTGAAACCATCAAATTTATACTCTTCCATCCAGAACTTGCAGTTTGAAAGCAGAAAGTGTAATACTTCGTTTTTGCCATAATCAAAGCAAAGTGAGTCCCACGCTGGGTGATTTCGACGTGCAGGATCTTTGTGAAAGTATTGTTCGAATGTGCCATCAAATCGGGCTATTCCTTCAACTTCATTTTTTACAGCATGCGAATGGACGATGTCCATAATTACGGCTATTCCCATTTCGTGGGCGGCATCTATAAGTGCTTTTAGCTCTTCGGGGGTTCCGCTACGAGATGATGCTGCAAAAAAACTAGATACATGATATCCAAACGAACCATAATAGGGGTGCTCTTGTATTGCCATTAGTTGGATGGCATTGTAGCCGTTGGCTTTTACACGCGGTAGAATGTTTTCTCTAAACTCATTGTAGGTACCTACCTTTTCTTCGGCAGTTGCCATACCCACGTGACTTTCGTAAATAAGAAGTGGCTCTGTGTTTGGTGTAAAGCTTTTTACCTTGAAAGTATATTTTTCTTCTGGGTCCCAAACTTGTGCACTAAATATATGTGTTTGAGTGTCTTGAATTACGCGTCTGCACCAAGCTGGAATTCTTTCTCCTCCTCCGTTTGGCCAATCTATCCAAAGTTTATAAATATCTTGGTGCTTTATTTTATCGAGTGGGAGTTTTAGCTCCCAATTTCCATTATCTAGCCTCTTGAATCTGTATGATTCGAGCTTAGACCAATTGTTGAATTCACCAATTAAGAAAATGTTAGTGGCATTGGGTGCCCATTCTCTTATTATCCATTGTTTTGATGTTTTGTGTAATCCATAATAATCGTGTCCTGAGGCAAATTCAGTTAGGCTTAGTTTGCCATTTTGCCTTAACTCCTTTTCTTTTTTGAGGAAGTAATCGTATCTATCCGTTATTACTTCTTTGTACGGGTCAAGCCAAGGATCGTTTTTTATAATATCCAGCATATTAAATATTATTTATAGGGTTTTTGTTTTATTTTCGAACTTGTTGATTCTACTTATCATCGCAAAGATAGCAGAATTTATGAAAATAATGTATCTTTGCTATTCAGTAACACAAAAAACTTTATTTGACAATGAAAAGATTGTTGTACACTTCACTTATATTAATGATATCTACAGTTTTGTTTGCGCAGACGGGTAGAGTGACTTGCAATTTAGGTTTTTCTTTTCAAATTGGGAGTAATTCAAATTGGGGGCAAAATGAGCCAATTGTTTTAGAAGTAACTCCTGGCTCTCCGGCTGATAAAGCTGGCTTGAAGCCTAATGATATAATATTGGAAGTTAATGGTAATGGTACTTACCTTAAGCCAGCTCATACTATTATGTCGTGGTTTGAAGCAAATGAGAGATTTATGTCTATCGCAATTAGAAATTTTGAATATTCGTTTAAGCAGTTGAATATAAGTAAGGATTGTAGATTGGCCAACTCAATAAGTGAAATACAGCTGACACCAGTATTTTCGTTTTATAGTCTTGAGGATGTTCAGGATAGAAAGTTTATTATGCCTATTACTACTAAGTCTCATGAAGATGTTGATTTCTTTAATTATCGTACATTTGGCTTTGCTCCGTATGATGAGGCTACTAAGGAGTTGGATACTAGAATAAATGCAATTATTTCAAGATATTTGACTGGACTGGGATTGCAACAGGATAATGATGATCCGGATTTTATTGTTCAAACATTTTATAGCTATGAGAGCAATCCTATATATAAAGAGGCTTCGGCAGCTGAGAACAAAAGTGGTTATAGCTGGAGATTTGATATTAGAAATAATAAAATGGTGAAAATACCAGTTTATGATGCAACTAAGCCCGTCAGGATTAATGATGTGATGTTTAATCTTGAGTTCGGAGTAAGATTTTATGATCGTAAAACTACTGAACCGGGTAGCTCTGCTCTTGTTTTTGAAAGTGAATTAAAAGAAAAGCTTAGCGCTAACTATGGCTTGATGGAGTATTTAGAATTAAATCTTCCTTTGATGATGATGAAGTTTCCCAATTATAAGGATAAATCTTTAGGGAAATATCATGTTAAGTTTACTCGTTTTAATTATACTGGTATAAGCTATGATATGGATGATTTGAAAACAGTTTTGTATGTTGAGCCAGATTCACCAGCTGATATCGCGGGAATTATGCCTGGTGATGTGGTGGAGAGTGTTCAAGGAATAAACTTTAATCATAATGCTAAATCTTTGACGGATAGTTATCGTCGCTTTATTCTTGAGACGATGAAGTATCGTGATGCTAATACTAGATATACTGATGCAAATGGATATTCCAATGCTATGTTTTGGGACATTACACATTATTATAATATATATAAAGAGCTTTCCGATCGCAGATCCTACAAATCCGGCTTCAGTTATTTGTTTTCCTTCAATCAGTATATTGACTGGGAGCATCATTCATCGCTTGAGATTGTAGTAAAACGCGGCAGTCGTCGCCTCACATTTGATGTAACCCCATCCATAGAGCGGCACACCCAGATATTTGTTGACTAGCTATAGAGCTGATTTACAGGTGCAATCAAAGAATCCTTCATTTTTCTTTAAAATAACCCTTAAAAACATTTTGCCATTAACAATTGA
>CAYTQG010000030.1:21291-25329 GCA_964439965.1 uncultured Proteiniphilum sp. | reverse complement strand
CGCATTTGATACCCTCTAATCTAGTTGCGGAGGCAGGACTTGAACCTACGACCTTTGGGTTATGAGCCCAACGAGCTACCAACTGCTCCACTCCGCGATGTATTTCTTATTTTGTGAGTACAAAGGTATGGCTTTTTTTCATACCATCCAAATATATTATGGATTATTTTTAAAATAAAAAGTTGGCAAGTGCTTTTGTGGAAATAATTACAGAAAAAGTAGAGCAAAAGGATAATTAAATCAATCTTGTTTTACTATTATCATTATATGTAGTAATTTTGAAATAAAAATTTAAAAATGTCTGATAGTCTTGTAATTATTCCAACGTACAACGAGAAAGAAAACATCGAGAATATAATTCGAACGGTTTTTGGATTGGAAAAAAAGTTTCATATTCTTGTTGTTGACGATGGATCGCCTGATGGCACAGCTAAAATAGTTCACCGATTAATTGAAACAGAATTTGCCGATAGATTGTTTATACAGGAGAGGTCTGGTAAGCTAGGTCTTGGAACTGCTTACATTCATGGATTTAAATGGGCATTGAAGCGCTCGTATGAATATGTGATTGAGATGGATGCTGACTTTTCGCACGATCCTAATGATCTTCCACGTTTGTATTCAGCTTGTCACGACGAAGGATATGATGTATCGATTGGTTCGAGATATGTGACGGGTGTGAATGTGGTGAATTGGCCCATGGGGCGTGTGTTGATGTCTTATTTCGCATCTAAGTATGTTCAAGTAATTACTAGAGCAAAAATTAAAGATACAACTGCTGGTTTTGTTTGCTATAGGCGAAAAGTACTTGAAACAATAAATCTGGATGAGATCAAATTTAAAGGATACGCATTTCAGATTGAGATGAAATACTCGTCATTAGTACTTGGTTTCAAAATCAAAGAGGTATCGGTAGTATTTGTGAATCGCCAGCATGGAACTTCAAAAATGAATACTTCTATTTTCGGGGAAGCATTTTTTGGAGTTATAGATTTGAGATTACGGAAAATGAGAGGAAAGATTAAGCCTGTAAAATGATGAAATTAATTCATAAAGCCACTATTATTAATGAAGGGAAATCATTCGTCGGTTCTGTAGCAATAGAAGCCGACAAGATTTCGGCAATTTATACCGATGATGTTCCTGAGGAAATATTGCATAGAGCAAATGTAATTGATGCTCGAGGATTATACCTTATTCCCGGTGCTATTGATGATCAGGTTCACTTTAGAGAACCAGGTCTGACTCACAAGGGTGATATATTTTCTGAAAGCAGGGCTGCTGTGGCAGGAGGTGTTACAACATATATGGAGATGCCCAACACGAATCCACAAACTACTACTAATGATGCTTTGCAAGAGAAGCTTGAGATAGCTTCAAATAAGTCGATTGCCAACTATTCATTTTATTTTGGTGCTACAAATGATAATGTGAAAGATTTGGTGAAGGTTGACAAAAAGCATGTGTGTGGCGTTAAGGTTTTTATGGGATCATCGACGGGCAATATGCTTGTGGATGATAGTAAAACTTTGCAACAAATATTTGCTGAGGTGGACACATTGATTGCTACACATTGTGAGAAAGAGGAAATCATTCGCCACAATATCGAAAAGTATAAAAAGGAGCTTGGAGAAGATATTCCAGTTAAATATCATCCTCTTATTCGTAGTGAAGAGGCTTGTTATCAGTCATCAGCCACGGCAGTGGAGTTGGCCGATAAGTATGGATCGAGGCTTCATGTGTTGCACTTGTCAACAGGTCGAGAGCTGACTCTCTTTAGCGAATCGGCATTGATAGATAAAAAGATTACTGCAGAGGCATGTGTTCACCATCTATGGTTTACCGATGAAGATTATGAGCGATATGGCTCGCTAATAAAATGGAATCCTGCCGTAAAAACCAGAAAGGATAGAGACGCACTTCGCCAAGGATTGATAAATGGTAGATTGGATGTAGTGGCAACAGATCATGCGCCCCACTTATTATCCGAAAAAGAGGGAGGAAGCTTAAAAGCCGCTTCGGGTGGTCCGCTGGTTCAGCACTCATTGCAGGCTATGCTGGAAATGAGTGCCCAAGGTGTTTTTACTAAGGAGCTTGTTGTTGAAAAAATGTGTCATGCTCCATCTGTTTTGTTCAATATTCATAAGCGAGGATTTATACGTGAGGGCTATTTTGCCGACTTAGTGCTTGTGAACCCCAATAAACAATATGAAGTAACTAAAGATAATATATTATATAAATGTGGGTGGTCTCCGTTCGAAGGTGTACATTTCTCGCACACTATCGAAAAAACTTTCGTAAACGGAAAGATTATTTATGATAGGGGTGAGATTGTGGAATCAGGAATGGGAATGGCACTTACTTTTGACAGATAATTAAATAACAATAAAGCATTAATGAAAGAAAATAAACAAACTGAAGACTTGAGCCTTTTAGGCAAACAAACAGAATATAAGCAAGATTATGCCCCAGAAGTATTGGAGGCATTTACAAATACTAGCCAAGGCAATGATTATTGGGTAACATTTGATGCGCCTGAGTTTACCAGCTTGTGCCCTGTTACTAATCAGCCCGATTTTGCAACAATCAGAATCGATTATATTCCTGATGTAAAGATGGTTGAGAGTAAGTCGTTAAAGTTATATCTGTTCAGTTTCAGAAATCATGGCGCTTTTCATGAGGATTGTGTGAATGTGATAATGAAAGATTTGATAAAGCTAATTGACCCAAAGTATATTGAGGTAACTGGCGTTTTTACTCCACGTGGTGGTATTAGCATATACCCGTATGCAAATTATGGACGCCCAGGAACAAAGTTTGAAAAGCTTGCAGAGGATAGATTATTTACGCACTCTATTCCATTGAAGTAGTTTTTTTGAATCTTTTTTTATCAAAAGTAAAATAATAAAAGGCTGCCTCGTATCTGAGAGCAGCCTTTTATATTTGATAGCTATTTATAATTTAGTTTTCTTTAAAGTCTTCATTTAATTCATAAAATCTAACCCAATCGATAGCCATTTCTACAGGTACCTCATCTGGATTGACTGCTCCCACCCAGTTTCCACCTAGTTGCATATCTAGAAGTAGATAAAACTCTTCATCGGCAAATGGAAATTGTCCATCGAATTCGGTTTCGATGCGTGGATAGTTTTTTGTGCGAGTGTTGTTGAGATAAAACACTAAACTGTCTGGATACTTTTCGATAGCGTAAACGTTGTAATTATCGGGCTTCATACCCACAACTGTGCTTGCAGGAGGATTATCTTTAATGCCCAGATTTTGAGTATATTCGGAATGTACGGTTTGATAAATAAATTTATCGTGACTCAATCTCTCCATAATATCTATTTCTCCACCTGTGGGCCATTTCGACTCTGCAGGTAGCATCCAAAACGCTGGCCATGCGCCAGTAGCTCCATTTAGTTTAGCTCTGATTTCTAATCTTCCAAATCCAAATGTTCTTTTATCTTTAGTGAAAACACCACCTGTAAGATATGGTGCTGTGTCGTTTGGTAAAACATTGTTTTCGATACCTCTTAGTATTAGATTGCCATCTCTAATCTCATACAAAGCGTCGTAGTCGCTCATGTAGTTGTTCCAATCACTACCTCCGCGTGGAATTCTCGACCAATTTGCC
Organism: uncultured Proteiniphilum sp.; assembly: GCA_964439965.1. Taxonomy (GTDB): domain Bacteria; phylum Bacteroidota; class Bacteroidia; order Bacteroidales; family Dysgonomonadaceae; genus Petrimonas. Next base: position 21,692 of record CAYTQG010000030.1, on the reverse strand, counting down.
TCGTCAATCTCTTTTCCCTTAAATTCATCTTCCCAAACTAATACCCATTTGCCACCATCTTTTACCTTTTCAGTTTGTTTGCACTGACTAAAAGCAAGTAGAATAGCTGGTAGAGCTAATAATAAAAATAGATTTCTCATAATTTTGTTTTTAATGTATTAGTACAAAAGTATAAATATTAAGTCAGTAATGTTAATAAATAAGCCTCATTTTTTCTAATTATCTTTTCCACTTGCCTAAGAGCTCTGAAAAGCTTTTCATCTACTTTTGTAACTCTACAAAACCCGCGAAATGAGTTTTTCTATGTTTTTATAACTCCAAAAGTATCGTGAAATGGATTTTTCTGCGTTTCTATAACTACAGAAACCTGTGAAATGGATTTTTCTACGTTTCTATAACTA
>CAYTQG010000030.1:0-21191 GCA_964439965.1 uncultured Proteiniphilum sp. | reverse complement strand
GTGAAATGGATTTTTCTTCACTATTTTAATAGCAGAAACCCCATAATATACCTTTCGGCAATTATGGGGTTCGTTTAATAAGTGCAATCAATATTGCAGTTGAACTTTGAGAGCAGCTAAATGTCGGCTAACTCTTTTTGATATTGATGTAGGATATCTATTGTGATTATTCTCCTCTATATTTGCAGCATCCTGGCAGTGCATCATACACTTCATCATCGGCTTTGTATAGTTCGGTATCGTGACCTACTTCTGCCAATGCTTTGCTGATTGCATCTACACTTGTTTTGTCTTCCAAGTAGTGGATGTGCAGCTCTTGTTGTTCAAGATCGTATGAGGCTTGTGTTACTCCCTCAATCTCGTTGACAGTGCTAATGATGCGATCGGTGCACATACCGCAACTTCCACCAACTGCTAGCAGAGCGTGAGTGTCGTCATGATCGTGTGCGTGTTCAGCCAACGCCTCAATGTTCTGTTGAGTTAGGTCGTTACCTTCATTGCTCTTCTTTCCACTAGATGTACACGCAGTAAATGCTACTGCAACTGCTACAACTACTAATAATAAATACTTTCTCATTGTTTGTAATGTTTAAAAATGATTTGACTTTTTTATTTTGATTCTATTAATCTCTATATAAACAGCATGCTGGAAGTGCTTCATAAACTTCATCATTAGCTTTGTGTAGGTCAGTATCGTGCCCCACTGCGGCTATTGCTTTACTAATTGCATCTAGGCTAGTTTTTGTTTCATCAAAATCTAAATGAAGTTCGTGCGATTTTAAATCCCAAACAGCTGAGTGTACTCCCTTGATTTCTTTAGCTGTCTTCTCTATTCTGTCTTTACACATCTCGCAACTTCCACCAACCATAAACATTTCATGAGTTCCTTTTGTTTTTGTCTCGTCAAAATAATTTTCATCCTCTCCTAAGTTCATCATGCTACGCTTTCCTTCAAGTTGAGCAGTGGCATCAATGGTAAAGGTTCCGTTTGTTGCAATTTCATCACCATCTTCTATTCCAGATAGCACAACGTATGTTGACCCAAGTGATGGGCCTAACTCTACTTCGCGAAGCATGAAGGCAGGAACTTCAGTGTCTGGTTGTTTTACATACACAATTGATCTTTTTCCAGTCCATAACACGGATGATTTAGGAATCACAATTTCATTGTCGTACTGTTTTAATGAAGCACTCACCGTAGCCGAAGCATACATTTCAGGTTTTAATTGGTTGCCTTGATTAGCAGTTACGACTCTCACCTTGGTGGTGCGACTGTTTCTGTCTAATATGGGATCAATAAATGATATTTTGCCAGAAAACTTCTTGCCTGGAACTGCTTGCAGTGTAAATTCTAAATTGTCGCCAACTTTAAGGAATGGCAAGTCCGATTCGTAAGCATCAAACATAACCCACACTTGCGACAAGTTGGCAATATCCATTAAACTACTACCCTGTGTAATATAGTCGCCTTGGCTTACATTCTTGCTGATCACTATTCCATTTGTGTTTGCTTTTATTTCAACAAGTGGATTTGTTTTTCCAGATTTAATAAACTCCTCAATTTGAGCGTCTGATACTTTCCAAGATCGTAGCTTCTCCTTTGCTGCTTCCAATAGTGCCGGTTGTACCGACTCCATTTTATGGGCCTCAATTAATTCTTGCTGCGCACTCATCAAGTCGGGCGAATATACCAATGCAATTGGTTGCCCCTCTCTGATTGTTTCACCAGTAAAGTTAACCAATAGTTTCTCTATTCGTCCATTGATATGTGATGTTTGTGATTGCGATAATCTTTCATCTACCTGCACAGTACCATACATATGTATGTCCTTAATAGGTTGTGAGCGGCTCACAGTTGTGGTTTGAATATTTGCCAAGGCAATAGCCTCTTCCGAAATTTGTATAGCATCTGGATGAACCATATCGCCACCACCACCTGATGATTTTAGCGGAGTTAAATCCATTGCACAAAGTGGGCACAAACCCGGCTTGTCAGATCTAATTTGTGGGTGCATTGAGCAGGTCCACACTATATCTTCATCTTCTTCGTGCGAATGGTTGTGAGCAGATTCGGCATTTCCTGAAGATGAATTACCGAAAAACAACCAGCCTAAAAATAACCCTACTATTAATACTAGGCTGTATTTGAAATATTTATTTGTTTTAAAATTTATAGCCATGGTCTATTTTATTTATTGTAATTGATATTATCGTTGAATGAAATTAATCTCTGAGCCTCTGCCACCTTAGTATTATACAAGGCTATAGCATCTGCTCTTCGTAGCTTGTAATCTAGTAGTTGCCTCTGAACCTGAATAACATCAGTTAGCTCGCTCTTACCAGTAGCATATTCTTGCAAAACTAAATTGTAAGTGGTATTGGCAATTTCTGCTTGTTTGTCTAGCAAATTTATTGTTCTTGAAGCATCTTCAAGCTCATGATTAATACTTATCAAATCAGCTTTAAGATTATTGTATGTTTGATTATACATCTCATTGCTTGCCTGCTGCATTATTTTACTTTCTCGTTGCTGCGCCTTATACTTCTTTCTATAAATCGGAATTGATACTGACACCATAGGCATTATCATATCCATACCATTCATATCGCTAACGGGGATTACTGTAGGCAATCTTTTGTTGAGCACCGAATATTGAACACCTAAACCTATCATTGGCATACTCATTTTTTTGTCGGCTAATGCTTTAGCTCTAAATGATTTTGATTCCTCTGTAATCATTGCAAGCGATGGGTTGCTATTTGGCAACTGACTCATTGCGTTAGAAACATCTAAGGTGAAGTGAGTCTGACTGATTGAGTCGGGCATCACTACCTTTGCATTCGATGCTCTGTTTAATAATGCATTAAAACGGGCTGTCTCTGATTTTATTTCCGACAATACTGTCTCTCTACTATTATCAAGTTCCACACTTTCGAGGCTTACTCGCAAAGTTGATGACATGTTGCTAGTTTTAGAAGATTCGCCAGTTGATGACGAGTACTTTTTAATGGCAATGCTCTCAATCTGCTTTAGGTATTGATGATGCTCATCAATGTTTTTCAACTTTTGATTGAGGCTTGCAAGCACATACCATTGTGTATATACTTCCAGAAAGAGTTTGTCTCGCGATTCACGAAACTGTTCGAAAGCTGCATTAGCTTGATGCTCAGCTTCTGATTGGGCTGCCTTTCGTGTGCCAAACCATGGAAACATTTGCATCAGAGTGAAGTCGGCAACTTGTCGCCCATCTATCACATCCATTGGCTGAATATAGAAACCCATATCGAGTTGAAGATCGGGTAGGGTACCCATCTGAGGTACTCGCTCCATGGCTGCTTTGTATGATAAAAAGTCAGCTTTAAGTCCGGGATTGTTTTCAGCAGCCACTGTAAGATAATGTGCGAGCGAATCGCTTTGTGCAGATATGTGATTTGACCATGCCATGATAAATATTATGGCAATAGTGGCTGCACTTCTGATTATTACTTTATTCATATCTGTATTGTTTTATTATTTCGTTTCTCTTCTTTCTTAATTACTGATTCGCGCCACATGCATTGCATAACTGGAACCACAAACATGGTCATCGATTGAATAAGCATACCACCAAATGTAGGGATAGCCATAGGTATCATTATATCTGACCCTTTTCCTGTAGATGTAAGAACAGGTAAAAGTGCTATAAGTGTGGTGGCAGTTGTCATAACTGCTGGCCTTACTCTCTTCAGTCCGGCATATACCACAGCTTCTCTAATTTCATCTCTTGTTTGTGGGTCTCTATCCAAAAATGTGTCATGAATGTAAGTACCCATCAATACACCATCATCAGTAGCAATACCAAATAGTGCTATAAATCCTACCCAAACGGCTATACTCAGATTTATAGGATGAATCTGAAACATTTCTCTAAGATTTGATCCCGCAATAGAGAAGTTCATAAACCATGGTTCGCCATATAGCCATAATAGAATGAAACCACCTGCAAAGGCAACAAATACTCCCGAGAAGTGAATAAGTGATGCAGTAACGGTGCGGAATTGGAAAAACAGAATTAAAAGGATTGCGATAAGACTTATCGGAATCACTATCAATAATCGTTTGGTGGCATGTGCTTGTTGTTCATAATTTCCTGCAAAAGTATATGATACACCATTTGGAAGTGATATTTCGCCTGAGCTTAGCTTTTCTTTAAGCACTCGCTCTGCATCTTTTACTACACCAACTTCAGCCTTACCTTCTATTTTATCGAAAATCACATAGCCTACAAGAAAAGTATTCTCACTCTGAATCATTTGAGCACCTTTTGTGTAATTGATATCTGCAACTTCGCTGAGTGGAATTTGAGCACCACTAGCAGTTGGAATAATCAATCGTGAAAGCTCGTCAGGATTTTCACGAAGTTCACGTGGATATCTTATTCGCACGGGGTATCGCTCGCGTCCCTCAACAGTGTTGGTAAGTGGTTCTCCACCAATTGCTGCACTTATCACATCTTGTAAGTCTGATACAGTAATTCCATATCTAGCCATACTACGCCTGTTGAGTTTTATTTCAACATATGGTGCTCCTACAGCTCTATCATAAAAAACAGTTGAAGGAAGAATTGAAGGAACATCTTTAAGTGCAGCTTCAAGAATCTTTCCACCCTCTTCTATCGACTCCAAGTCGGGTCCCGAAACCTTTAGTCCCATAGGTGCACGCATACCAGTTGAAAGCATCACTAAGCGTGCTTCAATTGGTTGCAGTTTTGGTGCGGCAGTTAGCCCAGGAAGATGCGATACATTCACAATTTCTTGCCAAATATCGTCGGTAGTCTTTATTTCTGGTCTCCATTGTCGGAAATAATCTCCACGTTTGTGGGGGATAAGACTGTCAACGGGTATTAACCTAAATCCATCCTTAGGGTTGTAAGTGGAGCCATCTGTGAGGATAAATTCTCGCTTTCTATTTGTTTTAAACTTGATTCTGTGTCCTCCCGCATCCAAAATATATTCAGGACGATAATTGATAACGTTCTCAAACATTTGAGTTGGTGCAGGGTCGAGTGCAGAATTTACACGCCCCCATTTTCCTACAGTCATTTCCACCTCAGGAATGCTTGTAATGCGCTTGTCGAGCATTTCTATAATCCTAATATTCTCCTCAATTCCAGTGTGTGGCATTGTGGTAGGCATTAGTAGGAATGAGCCTTCATCCAGACTAGGCATAAACTCTTGTCCTATACCTGGAAACTTATCACTTGAAGCTTGCCAAAAACTTGTTTGACGGAATGATTTCCATCCAACTGTTTCAAATCCTTTGGCTATAAATCCGAATGTAGTGTTGAAACCAAGCCATATTGTTATACCAAATAATATTGTAATCACTGGAATAGACATAAATGTCCATCTATTTTCTAGTGCCCATCGTAATACCTTTTCGTAGTATATTACCATCAACCATAGCAGTGCTAGAATAAATCCAATAACTAGCATCACAAACAGGTAATTGATAGGCAATCCTGCGTGTGCGCCTATGGGCAACCATTGGGTGGTTAGGAAAAATACCACCATAAGTGTTGCAATTCCAATGTTCACATAGTTTGCAGTTTTCTTATTACTCCATCTATCTTCAAATAGGTTGTTCAATCCAAATAACGAAAGACCAATATAAACAATACTACCTGTGACGATTATAAGAACGATGCCAGCCACTACCAATACTATGTTTGTAATCTTCTTGATATGCTTTGATGTTATTTTCCAAGAGAACACGTAGTAGGCAAGAGTAGGTAGAATGGCAATACCCAGCAGAAAGGCAGATATTAGCGCAAATGTTTTAGTATATGCCAGTGGTTTAAATAGCTTGCCTTCTTGCGCCTCCATCATAAATATTGGAATAAAGCTAATAACAGTGGTGAGCATAGCTGTGAAAACTGCACCTGATACTTCTGTCATACTCTTGTAAATGAGATTAACCAAATCTTTGCCACCCTTTATGTGTTTGTTTTCATCCATGCTCATGTGGCGTATTATGTTTTCAACGTACACCACACCGATATCTATCATTATACCAATGGCAATGGCAATACCAGAGAGTGCTACAATGTTGGCATCGATGTTCATATATCGCATTATGATAAAAGTCATCAATACGCCTATTGGTAAAATACTTGATATTACAATTGAAGCACGTAGATTGAGTACTATTACAATAACTACTATTATAGATATTAATACCTCTAAAGTAAGTGCTGATTCGAGTGTGCCTATTGTTTCGTTTATTAAGCCAGTGCGATCGTAGAATGGAACGATAGTTACTTTTGAAACGGTTCCATCGGACAATGTTTTTTGTGGAAGTCCTGATTCTAGCTCTGCAATCTTCTCTTTCACATGGTCAATTACGTGTAAAGGATTAGATCCGTAACGAGCTACTACTACTCCGCCCACTGCTTCAACGCCCTCTTTGTCGAGACCACCACGGCGTGTGGCAGGACCTAGGTTTACGAATGCAACATCTTTAATTTTTACTGGCGAATTGTTTCGAAGTGTAACAACAGCTTCTTCTATATCCTCCACATTTTTGATGTAGCCAAGTCCTCTCACTAGATATTCAGCCTTATTTATCTCTACTGTTTCGGCACCTATATCTAAGTTGCTCTTTTGCACGGCGTGCATAATATCAGTAATTGATACATCAAAAGCACGCATGGCATTGGGATCAACCTCTATTTGATATTCTTTTACGAATCCTCCAACTGATGCCACTTCCGAAACTCCCTCGGCTGATGATAATGCGTACCTTACTTGATAATCTTGGATGCTTCTAAGTTCTTCTGGGTCCCATCCACCAGTAGGCTTACCCGTTTCGGGGTTTCTTCCCTCTAATGTGTACCAATATATTTGTCCAAGTGCTGTAGCATCCGGACCTAGTGATGGTTGTACCCCTTCGGGTAGTGTACCTGAGGGTAGGGAGTTGAGCTTTTCGAGAATACGCGAGCGACTCCAATAAAATTCCACGTCGTCATCAAAAATAATATAGATGAATGACATGCCAAACATAGATGAGCTTCTGATTGTCTTAACTCCCGGAATACCCAATAGAGAAGTGGTTAGCGGGTATGTAATCTGATCTTGAATATCTTTTGGTGAACGGCCCATCCATTCTGTTGCAACAATTTGCTGATTCTCTCCAATATCAGGTATGGCATCCACTGGTATTGGGTCTCGTGGTAAGAGACTATTCCAATGAAAAGGTGCAGTGGAAATACCCCAAACGATTAAGGCTATCAGCACTAGAACAGTTATTAATCTGTTTTTTAAGAAATAGTGAATGATTTTATTTATCATCTCTTTATAGTTGTTTTTATGTTGTTGATAGATATATATAAATAGCTTATCAATTCATGACAGAGTAAACCTATCATGAAAGCAAAAAATTGAAAGGGATGTGAAAAATCAAATACGGTAAATACAGATATAAGTAAGGATACTTATATCTTCCATGAAAAGCCCTTTGGAGGGGAATTCATATTCGAAACTGGTTAAATTTGTTTCTGGTTGTGATAGGGTAAATAGATCATTGATTGTGAACCAATTGTTCGCAATAGAACTTATTAGACTGATCCAGCTTATATTGTTAGAAATATGCTGAAACTCGTCAGTTGACACTTGCATAGTGTCGTAATCGCAACAATCTTCTGATTGTAGGCTGATATTGTGTTTGTAATTATGGTCGGCAGTATTAGCGCAACAAGCTATGTGATTATGGGTAGTATCATTTTGATGCTCGCCGTCGCAACACTCCATTTCGTCATTCGTCTGGAATAAATTGAAAGAATAAAGTTCTCCCTCACAATAATGCATTGCAATCACGGGGTGTGCTGCAATAAGCATCATTATGCTTAGTAGAAATATAGAGATTACTTTATTCATTTATAGGACAAAATTATTTGTTGTTGAGGACAAAAATATATTTTATTATTTGAATACGCAAATTTTAAAGCTGTTGGCTATTTTTTTTGTAACTTTACGATCGATTGTTAAAGGTTTTTCTGCGGTGACAGAAAAAGTATAGTATTAAGAAGGAAGTATGAGTAAAACTAGAAAACCCACAGAGTTAGGAACAGAAAGTATAGGGAAGTTACTTTATCAATATTCTCTACCCGCCATTATTGCCATGACGGCGGCATCGTTATATCACATTACAGATAGTATTTTTATTGGTCATGGTGTTGGAGCCCTCGCAATTTCAGGATTAGCCATCACGTTTCCATTTATGAACTTAGCAGCCGCTTTTGGTTCACTTGTAGGCGCTGGTGCTGCCACTCTTTTATCTATCAGGATGGGACAAAAGGATTATGATTCGGCAAATATAATTTTGGGCAATGTTATTACTCTTAATGTTATAATTGGATTATCATTTTCTATCCTATCGCTGTTGTTTTTAGATCCCATCCTTTTGTTTTTTGGAGCAAGCGAAACTACTTTGCCTTATGCCAAGTCTTTTATGCGCGTTATTCTGATTGGTAATATATTCACTCATATATATATGGGTCTGAATGCATTGTTGAGGTCGATTGGGCGACCAGAGAAGGCTATGTTTGCAACTATAATGACTGTTGTTATTAACCTTGTGCTCAATCCACTATTTATATTTGTATTTAAGTGGGGTATTCAGGGTAGTGCTCTTGCCACAGTTATTTCGCAAGTTGTGATGTTGATGTGGCAACTCAAATTTTTTAGTGGCAAAGGCAGCTTTATTTACTTTAAGCGTGATTCCTTTAGATTGCGAAAAAATATAGTCAAAGAGACATTATCTATTGGTATGTCTCCATTTTTTATGAATGCAGCAGCCACGGTTATTGTTATTGTTATAAATCAAGGATTGATTCGTACTGGTGGAGATTTGGCTGTTGGTGCTTATGGTATTATCAACCGAATAGCCTTTTTGTTTGTTATGATTGTGATGGGTTTCAACCAGGGGATGCAGCCTATTGCTGGATATAACTTTGGAGCCAATTTATATTCGCGAGTAGATCAAGTTTTACGTAAAACGGTGGTGCGAGCTACCATTGTCACAACAACTGGCTTTCTCATAGGGCAGTTATTTCCACGTGCTGTAGCATCTATTTTCACTGATGATGCTCATCTGATCGAATTATCGGCAAATGGTATGCGTATTGTGTTTATGTCATATCCCATCATAGGCTTTCAGATGGTAACTGCCAATTTCTTTCAGAGTATAGGAATGGTAGGAAAATCAATTTTTATGTCACTTAGCCGTCAACTATTGTTTTTGCTTCCATGTTTGTTGATTCTTCCATACTTTTGGGGCATAAATGGTATTTGGTATAGCATGCCCATAGCAGATACCATTTCCAGCATAATAGCAGGAGTTCTACTGGTAAGACAGCTTAAAGTTTTTAAAACACAAGTGTCCGAATAATTTTTTTTATGAATCTAATTTTAAACATATAGTTATGAAACCAATTTATACCATAAATATTGGGAGACAACTAGGTAGTGGTGGTCGTGAAATAGGCGAAGAGCTAGCCAAGCGTCTCAATATATCATTTTACGATAAAGAGTTAATATCAATAGCATCTCGTGAAAGCGGGCTGGCTAAAGAGTTTTTTGAGAAGGCAGACGAAAAAACTGGGTTTCCCTCCTTTACAAGTGCATTGTTTGGATTGCGATCCACCTTTATAGGTGATGAGTATATAGATAACTATCTAGGCAATGAATCTCTATTCAGAATTCAAAGTGATGTGATTAGAGAAATAAGTGATAGAGAATCTAGTGTATTTGTAGGTAGATGTGCTGATTATATTTTGCGTGATAAAGCTTGTGTTGTCAATGTATTTATAAGTGCAGATATTGAAGATCGAATTGCTAGAGTTGCTCAACGCAATGATATTTCGGAAAAGAAAGCCAAGGAAATGATAGAGAAAACTGACAAACGTCGTGCAAGCTACTACAACTATTATACAAGTAAAAAATGGGGTAAGGCCGAGTCGTATCACCTATGTTTCAACTCATCAATAGGTATAGAGAATAGTGTAGAGTTTATAGAGCAATATGTGAAAATGAAATTAGAGTGTTGGAAATAGATTATAAAAGAACCCATATTGTAATATTTCTATATCATTTCTGCGTTAAGGATGTATGAAGTACTCACATTTATTTTTGTAAATATACTGCAGAGATATAAAATAACAATATGGGTTCGTGAAAAAATATGAATTGCTAATCTAAATTCCTATTACTTTCTCATCATCATATTCATTAGTCCTCCACCGTTTTTAACATTGGTGAAGCCTAACTGGCGTAATATTGCTTGTGCATACGCCGATCTAGCACCTGAGGCACAATAGAGGGTGATGTCCCTATCTTTATCACCAAACTCTTCTATCTTATCTTCAATATCGTCAAGACAAATATTTATAGCATCGGGATGGTGTCCACCCATAAACTCCATAGGAGTACGAATATCTACTATTAGTGGAGAGCTTGTGTCAATTGTTGCTTCTGTGGTGGTTGATTTTGATGTACTATCTTCTTCTGGTCTATCATCACCTATGGTTTTACTTTCAAGTTCAGGCAACTTAACCTTGATTGTTTCGAAACCTACCGACCATGCCTCGCGCTGTAGAGAAATAATTCCTCCCGAGATATTCCATACATTTTCGATACCAGCTCCTTTAAGAATTCTGAGAGCTTGGTGTCCCTGTTTCCCGTTTTCGTCATATACTAGTATGCTTCTGTTGCGTGGCAGTGTCTTAATCTCGTCAAGTAATATCTCTAATGGTATGTTTTGAGAGCCTACTATATGGCTTTTTTCGTAGGCAAACATATCTCTAACATCGATAAATATTGGATTTTCCTTTTTGATAAGTTCATCCAGTTCGGCTACTGTTACAGATGGGCTATAGCTGCTAATTTTGTTTTCAGCAGTAAATGCAGCCATGTTTATGGCATCATTAGCAGTGCCCAATGGTGGCGAGTAAGCAAAGTCCACATCCGATAGGTCATAGATGCTCATCTTGCCAGCTATAGCAGTAGCTATAACATCTAAGCGTCTATCAGCACCAGCGTATCCTGCTGTTTGTCCTCCCAATATTTGGCCTGTTTCACGATTGTAAACTAGTTTTACTGTTACAGTTTTTGCACCAGGATAGTATGTTACGTGATGTTCTTTATGAACCACTACCGAATCGGCTGGTAAGCCTAGTGCGCGTGCTTGTTTAAGCGACAAACCAGTAATTCCAGCAACAGCTTTAAATACTCTTAATATAGAAGTTCCCATTGAACCATTGTAGGCATGTTTTCCACCAAAGATATTCTCTGCTGCAATTCTGCCTTGACGATTGGCAGGTCCTGCTAATGGTATTCTTACTCGTTTGCCCGAAACTCGATGCTCTAATTCAATCATATCTCCGGCTGCATAAATATCTTTGTCTGATGTTTGTAGATATTGATCAACAAGCAGTCCACCCGATTCGCCAATCTCTAAGCCTGCGTCTATTGCCAATTGAAGGGTAGGGCGTACGCCTATAGACATGATAACCATATCGGCATTTACTACTGTGCCATCATTTAGTTTGACGGTTTTGTGTTTTATATCGGTTACGCTTTTCCCTGTGTGGATATCCACTCCGTATGAAAGCATTTCTTGCTCTATAAAGCCAGCTGTTTCGGCATCCATTACCGACATAACATGGGGCATCATCTCCATAAGATGTACTTTTAGGCCTCGGTGTGCAAGTGCTTCCACCATTTCTAACCCTATAAATCCTCCACCAATAACTACTGCCTCTTTAGGATTATTCTCTGTTATGTAGTTTTGGATTCTATCCATATCATTAAGCGTCCACAGTGTGAATACGTGGTCAGAATCGGCACCCTCAATTTGTGGTTTAATAGGGCGACCACCCTGTGCTAAAATTATTTTGTCGTATTCATAGGTCTTTATTTGTCCCGTATGTACGTGTAGAGTTTTAACCTCTTTTCTTTCGCGATCTATAGTTGTAACACGTGTATTGGTGTGTACTTTTACTTGGTATTGACTATAGAAGCTGTCAGGGCTTTGCAAAATAAGCTTCGAACGACTTTTTATGTCGCCGCCTATGTAATAGGGTAATCCGCAGTTTGCAAACGAAATGTCTGGTCCTGCTTCAAACATGGTTATTTGTGCATCTGGTGACAATCTGCGAGCCTTAGCAGCTGCAGTAGCACCAGCCGCTACACCTCCAACAATAATAATTTTTTCCATTTTAATGATTTGTGATTATGATTATATTTTTTGATTTCTAATTAATTGTACATGCCTATAATTTAGGTGCTACAAAAATAGTAATAAAATAATTATGGACAAAATATGTATATGTCTTCATATGTAATATTGTAAAATATGATAAGACATAAAGAGGGTTTATCAAAAGTATATTTATTTAGGTAGCAATTATACTGGCACCTAATTAAGGTATAGTAAATCCAATACTTTTTATTTCTCTATTTAGATGTGATAGTGTTTCAGCTCTACAAAACTGATGAATAGTGTTTATTGACGGCTTGTGATTGTTTATTATTGACTCTATTGCACATTTTCTTGCAATATTCTCTATTTGTCCACCGCTAAAATTGTATGTATTGGCCAGCTCAATGCTTTCTTCTTCTGATAGGTTGTCAACTATTGTGCCCCAAATCTGCATTTTTGCCATCTTACAAGGCTTTTCGAATTTCACTTTATATAGAAATCTTCTTTCGAAGGCTTCATCTATGTTTTTTGTCATATTTGTTGTTGCAATCAATATTCCTTCAAGATTTTCCATCTCCTGAAGCAGTATATTCTGTATTGTATTTTCTGTTTGGCTTACAGAGCTGCTACCAATCTCTTTTCTAGTACTAAAAATTGCATCTGCCTCATTAAAAAGCAATATAGGAACAACGTCTCTATCCTTTAAACACTCTTTGTAGGTATCAAAAACCCTTTTAATGATTTTTTCACTCTCACCAAACCACATGCTTTTTGATTTTGCAATGTCAACTATCATTATATTTCTACCAGTTTGTTTTGCTATTTGGTAGGCTGTTTCTGTTTTACCTGTTCCTGGTGCTCCATGAAATAGGCATGTGAAGCCTTTTCTAAAACCTTTCTCTTCTAGCCTTTGTTGCACACTATTATATTTCTCTATGCTCAATATTGATAGTAGCTGATTAATTTGTATCTCTTCTTCCTTATTGTAGAACATTTTTTTAAGTACAATATCCTTATGTTCTAAGATACTTTTCTTGGTTGCAATCTTGTTTGAGGTTATATTAAGTTCGACAAACAACTTTGCCTTTGTCTTTTCGGTAATACAAAAAGTATTAGTGCTTGCAAACCCTTCATCAAATGTGTGCTCAATAATATTGTTTTTGATGAGTTCATGAGTACCATTCTCAAAGTCTTTTTTTATGGTATGATACTTCCATTTAATGTCAAACAGGTGTTCCCATTCGTATAATGCAATTTCGTTATCACCATTATTTAAAAACTTATTTACAAATAGTAGTAATAATGGTAAGCTATACTGGTCATCCAAGCACTTATTATATCTTTTAAGTTGTTTGCACATTTCAAGTGATTGGTTAGCCTCTATTAATTCTTCAAGCTCCTCCAGAAGTTCATCAAAGGATATTTCATTTTGGTAGCGATTGTCGAATATCTCTTTTAAATGCTCAAGCACTTCGTGTATCGATATGTTCCTTATATCTTTAGGCGTGTATGGCAAATTCTTTTTTATTGAGTTTAGCACCTCTTTGGGTATGCGATAGGCTGGGGTTTCGTCATCTCGCTTTTGTCTAATTAGCTTACGCCTTTCAAGCTCATCAAAATCATCTTGCATGGCAATTATTTTTACCTGACGGCAACCAATTATATCTGCAAATTGACTTATGTAGGTCTTATATTCGTTGCTCCTCTCCACAAAGATTGAGAATATTACTGCTTGATTATTTGTTAAGTCTAATTTATCTGCAACAAAACTTATATTGTCACATGCTCTGGAATAAAACTCTTCGCTTAGATTCGAGTCTTCCACCATTTCTATTATTTGGTTTATATGCCACAGAAGGGTGTCTCTTTTAATCGTTGTTTCGTTATTGCTGTAGGTTCTTCTCATTTTTCTTTTTGCTATTCTTAGATGTCTGATTGTAATTATTGTATTTAAAATTATTTGATATGAAGGCACTAAAAAAGACTACTCTCGTTTTATTGTGAGTAGTCTTGTGAGTATGTATGTGGGTAAATTCTCTATTTACTTTTTCTGATGTCGTATATTTTGGGGATTATTTCTTTATGTATGTTTGTTGCCGAAATTCTGTGTTCACCATCAAATGTAAAACAGTTGTCAGGGTTGTAAAAAGAATTAAATAAGTCCATATACGAAAATAGTTCATCTCTAGTGGCAAAGAATCCATAGGTGTTGTTAAAGTCAAAGTTGCTGATATCAATTGAAGCTTCCAGGTCTTCATACTTTTTTAGTTCACTGCCTGAGATATCAGGAACAACTCTTAGTCTTAACTGCTCTGATGGTTTCATGCAAGGGTTGATTAGTATTTTTGTAACTCCGGTACAATTCATTGCAATAAATGCCCCCATTGATGAGGCAACTACTTGATTGATGTCTTGTGTTTCAATAATATTTCTTGCCAATTCAATATTATCAATCATTGTTGATACTGTACCATAATCATTGCTAAAGCTGTGTGTTACAACTTTAAATGATTCATCAAGGGCATTTCTGATTTCGCCCCCGGTTGTTGAGTTTGCATCGGAACCATATCCGTGAATGTAAAGAATGTTTGTCATAAAATTAATAATTTGATTATCGTTTCACATCATATAATACTTTGAAAACTCAAAATTTATTCACTTTGGCTATTTAAAAATATATAAAAAATGTTGTGTTGTGATTTGCTCATGAATCTGAAAAGGTGTACTGTATTATAAGTTAAGTGATTATACTGCTTGATGAGTTTCAAGTGAAATGTTTGTATATAAGTAAAAAAAAGAGGATAAGCACTTTTATACCTGCTTATCCTCTTGGTAATATTGTATGTGGTTTTTAATTTACTATCACCTCGTTCAAATAGGTATCGAGTATTGCTTTAGCTTTTTCAAGTTGTGCGGGTGTATTTTGTGGCACCCCATCAAGTTCATATTCCCATCCTAGAGATTCCCATTTGTGAATACCTAATCGGTGGTATGGTTGTATTTCAAGTTTTTCTACATTGTTCATTGGTCGCAAAAAATCGCCTAAGGCATGCAGATACTCTTCTTTATCGGTGTAGCCAGGTAGTAATACATATCTAGCCCACACACGTTTCCCTATCTCCTGCAGATATTGTGCTGTGCGTAGTGTAGCGCGATTTGATGCTCCCGTTACTCCCTTGTGGGCTTCGTCGTCCATGCCTTTTATGTCAAGTAGCACCAAGTCGGTATATTGTAATAACTCTTTTACATCGGATGTAAGATAGCTTCCGTTAGTGTCAATACATGTGTTGAAACCCTCTTCCTTTAGCATTTTAAATAGTGGAATAAGAGCTTTGGCTTGCATCAATGGTTCTCCACCCGATACGGTGATGCCACCTAGTTTGCCGAAAAAAGGGCGTTGACTTCTTGCCATTTTCATTATCTCTTCGTATTCGTAGAGGCGTGATTCTCCAGTTTTGTCAATGGTGTCGGGATTGGCACAATATAGACATTTGAAGTTGCATCCTTGAGTGAATAACACCATTCTTACTCCGGGACCATCGTAGGTGCCTAAAGATTCAACTGAGTGAAGTCTAATCATAGCTGTTTGTTGTATAAAATGTTGGAAATTGAATAAAAATAAAAGAGGTAACCAATCTACATATAATGTGTTCTAGCTGGTTACCTCCTTAGTATATAAAAAGTAGTGTTTATTTCTCAGAATTACATAGTCTCGTGGAAACTACGTGAGATCACTTCCATTTGTTGTGCGCGTGTTAGGCGTACAAAGTTTACTGCATATCCCGAAACCCTAATTGTCAATTGTGGATATTCTCCAGGGTTTTCCATTGCATCTTCAAGCATTTCTCTGTTAAGCACGTTTACGTTTAAGTGGTGTGCATTTTTCGAGAAGTAGCCATCCATAATGCTCACTAGGTTTTCAGTTCTTTGTTGATCTGTTGGTCCTAATGTTTTTGGAACGATAGAGAATGTATTTGAAATTCCATCCATAGCATTCTCATAGTCAAGCTTTGCCACTGAGCTAAGTGATGCTAAAGCACCGTGCGAGTCGCGTCCGTGCATTGGGTTTGCTCCTGGAGCAAATGGAACACCAGCCTCACGCCCGTCGGGTGTTGCACCCGTTTTTTGACCATATACCACGTTTGAGGTGATAGTTAGAATACTTAATGTAGGCTCTGCGTTTTTGTATGTTGGAAGTTTTTGTAGCAACGAGTTGAAATAGATTGGAATTTCGCGAGCGAAAGTATCTACTCTGTCATCATCATTACCATAGAATGGGAATTCACCTTCGATGTTAAAATCTTTAGTGATACCATTTTCGTCACGTACTGGAGTTACTTTAGCATATTTGATTGCTGAAAGTGAGTCGGCAACGATACTTAAACCTGCGGCACCATAAGCTAGGTTGATCTGTGGGTTAGTATCAATTAGTGACATTTGAGATTTCTCGTAGTAATATTTGTCGTGCATGTAGTGAATGATATTCATTGAATCGGCATACACACGAGAAACTTCTTTCATTGCTAGCTTGAAGTTTTCCATTACTTCGTCAAAATCTAGTGTTTCAGATTTTAATGCTGGAATTCCTTCAATAACTTGTTTGCCTGTTATCTCGCAGCGTCCTTCGTTGACAGCTAACAATAAAGTTTTTGCTAAGTTACAACGAGCTCCAAAGAATTGGATTTGTTTTCCAATTTCTTGGTACGAAACGCAACAAGCAATTCCGTAATCATCACTGCAACGGCTTTCTTGCATCAGGTCGTCATTTTCATATTGTATTGATGAAGTGTCGATTGATACTTTAGCACAGAATTCTTTAAATCCTTCAGGTAGGCGTTGCGACCATAGCACTGTCATGTTAGGCTCTGGTGATGGCCCTAGGTTGTAAAGAGTTTGTAGGAAACGGAATGATGTTTTGGTTACTTTGTGACGTCCATCAGCCATTGTACCACCAATTGCTTCGGTTACCCATGTTGGGTCGCCAGCAAAAATTTGATCGTATGCACTCATTCTTAAGTGACGTACCATACGTAGTTTGATTACGAATTGGTCTATCAGCTCTTGAGCATATTCTTCTGTTATAAGTCCTGCTTTGATATCGTGCTCGATATAAATATCTAAGAATGAAGAAACATTACCTAGAGACATTGCAGCTCCATCTTGCTCTTTTACAGCGGCTAGGTATCCCATATAAACCCACTGTACTGCTTCTTGTGCAGTTTCGGCTGGGCGAGAAAGGTCTAGTCCGTAGATGCGACCTAGTTCTTCGATATCTTTTAATGCTTTGATTTGCTCTGATACCTCTTCGCGTAGTCTGATACGCTCGTCGGTCATAGGTCCTTTCAAAGTCTTTTTATCAGCTTCTTTGCCTTCTATTAATTTTGTGGTTCCGT
The DNA here is from genome assembly GCA_964439965.1 of uncultured Proteiniphilum sp. Taxonomy (GTDB): domain Bacteria; phylum Bacteroidota; class Bacteroidia; order Bacteroidales; family Dysgonomonadaceae; genus Petrimonas. Next base: position 3,560 of record CAYTQG010000030.1, on the reverse strand, counting down.
AAAGTGCTAGACGACGATAATCGCCGATGATACGTCCACGAGCATAGTTATCGGGTAAACCAGTTAGAACTCCTAACGAACGGAATGTTCTGATTTCGCTTGTGTAAACATCAAATACCCCGTCATTATGAGTTTTAGCATATTTAGTAAAAATCTCTTCTACTTTCGGATCAACAGTTATTCCTTGCTCTTCGCATGCTCTTTTCACTACAGAGTATCCTCCGTAAGGTTTCATTGCACGTTTTAGTAGCATATCGGTTTGAAGTCCTACGATAAGCTCATTTTCACGGTCAATGTATCCCGCAGCATGTGAAGTGATAGTTGAAACTGTTTCATTGTCGATAGCACGAACACCATTGTTAGCACGTTCTTCTTTGATTGCCTCCATGCAGAGATTCCACATGTTTTTTGTGCGTTCGGTTGCTTCAGACAAAAATGAAGCATCACCATCATAAGGAGTGATGTTTTTTGAAACAAAATCGCGTACGTTAATTTTTTCTTGCCAGTTTCCTGAAATAAAATTAGCCATAAGTTTTTGTATTGTATATTTTAAAGTTTGATTATTTGCTGTGCTTTGTCTTATTTATGTTCTAAAACATATAATCTCTTATTTCCAGTACAAAAGTAATGCTTTTAAATGTATTTTATACTATTGTAAATGTACTTTGTTTTGCTTATATTCAAAGCGTTGACTAAATCAGACTTTTTAATCCCTTTTAGTTTTTGGCTATAAATAGTAAATGGTAATTTGTGGTGCGATTGAACTGTGAAAATGTAAGATATACACCCAATAGCTTTCTTTTTGTGATATAATTGTTGAAATTAGTGTGAAATGTATATAGGGTTAATCTTTGCTAAATGAATTGAGGCGAACACAAAATCTCAATAAAATATAGTTTGGTAAGAGCTAAACATGACAATTTGTAGATTGTTTTGTTTAGCTCTTACATTAATAAATTATTTCAATGCGATATTACAGTTGTCTGTCAACAAGTATTTCGCCAGCGGCATTTATTACTTCTATTCTTAAATTGCTACCTTTCTTTTCCAATACCATTACTGTTCCGCCTGGTTCTCTATTTCCTCCTCCAATAATAACAGGGAAATTGTTTTTTTCAACTCCCTTTTCTATTACTTCATGGCGGTGTGTGTGGGCATTTAATGAAACATTAAACGGAGCATCTTCTAAAATAGGTATCCACAAATCGGAGCATGGGGCGTACGAATCTAGGTTCCTACCAAATAGTGGTATGTGATGAATTAGTATTCGCTTGTCGGCATCTTTAAATGCTTCCGACTGAAGTTCGTGTTTCAGAAACTCTGCTTGATCTAGTCGATGCTGAGTAAAATCGTTCATATCGTAATATACCCAATGATCGTCTGGCTTGTCTTCGCCACAGTCTAGCAATACAAAACGGGTGTCGCCCATCGAGAAGGCGCTGTATGATCTGTTGTGCATACGCCCCAAATAGTTCCATAGTAGTGGAGAGTATTCACCTCTTGTTTCGTGATTTCCACGAATAAAAATTGAAGGTATTTCATCACTCTTTATTAGTGGTGTGTATGTTTGTAATCGGCCTACAATGTCATTCTCAACTTCCACATCATCAAAGCAGTCGCCGTTGAATATAACCAAATCGTAGGGTTTAGTATCTACCAAAGCGTGTAGTTTTTTAAACATAGCCATATTGCTGTGTATATCATTATATACTATCACTCTAAAATCCTTGATATCATCGCTCCATGTAGTAAATGATTTTAGGTCAGTACGCACTGTGTCGCCAAATTCTTTGTAGTAGCTCGAGTATCGTGTTATTTCTTGCGAAACAGCTCTATAGTAATATTTGGTGCCGGGCTCTAAATCTGTAAGATGAATTCGGTTGATAAGATTATTTGCTACCATTTCTCCTTCCAAGAATGTTCTAGCTCTTTTTAGGTTGTTAGGATCAGTTCCGTATTCTACCCAACTTCTTGCAGGAACGTTGGTAAGCCACATCACTGTCATTTCGTTAGTTCCAGGATTTTGTAAGTATGGCATTGTTCGCATCACTTGGTCTGCTGGTGTTTTGATGCGTACATCTACAAAAATTGGTCTATGATCTGATGCAATATCGTTATCTACAACTTGCGCACGAAATTTACCGTATGTCTCTCCCTTGCCTTTATAGCCAAGTACGTAATCTATTGTTACTTTTGGGTCGATAGAAGGAAATGTTTTTGCGTTTGGGTTACTCAATATTTGCCACTCCGAGTCCTCAAGCCATTTTATGGGGTCGTCTTTGGGTTCGGCGTTTAGGTCGCCCATCAAAAACACAGGCTTATTGTAGTGCTTTATAGCTTCAGTAATAATTTTCACTGATTCTAGTCGTTCATCATTTGTAAGAGATAGGTGAGTGTTTACCACAACATATCTTTCTAGCTCAACTATTATAGCTGTTCGTGCTTCGCTTGCGCCTGGCAAAGAAATCTTTTTGGTTGCTATGGGTTTTTCCTTAGTTAGCACTCCGTTGCCATATTTACCACCATCATGTAGTATCGAGTATCCAAATGTGGCGTGCATTTCAGTTTGCTCGGCAAGCATTTTTATTATATCTATGTTTCCGCTTCGGTTCACCACACTGTCCACCTCTTGTAGGCCAACAACTTCGGGAGCTATGTCTAAGATAACATTGCCAATACGTTCTATGTCGATTTTTTTGTCCATTCCCTCACCATGCTGAATGTTGTAACTCATTAGTCTTTGAGTGTTCTCACGTTGAGGAAAAGATTGTGCTTGTGCGCTGAATAGTGCGAAGCTAATAATTGTAAGAAAAGAAATTAGCCTATTCATCTTTTTTGATTTATGTGTTTGTTATTAAAATTTGATTTCCGGTGATTTTTCTATTAACAACAAATATATATAAAATCACTGATAAATTTTGCCAATGCTGCCTACTAATCTTTTAATTAAGATGTCATAGCGCTACTTCTATAAACTATATCTCATGTTTAGTATTTATTTCTAGAGTTAAAGCTTTAGTTCAGTTTGGCAAATATTTAAAGTTTTTGCATAAAAGAATGATGATGTTGTGGCGGAGATGTCTGTCGAAGGGCTTTTCTTGATGTAAGGCATGGATATTTTGTTACATAATAGGGCAATCGTAGGTATTATCGGTATATATTGTTTGTTGAATTACAATTCGTGGATCTTTTTCATCGTTTAAAGATATTGTTAGCTTTGCCGTGCGCTTTTTATGTGATATTGTTAATAAATTAAGTATTCCCGAGGCCTTTTTACGTTAAAAATGGCTTCATGTTTCATTTTCAAGGGCTTTATACACCATATATGATTCTCGTTTTGAAATAGCTACATAAAAAACGCCCCGTTTTTTGACAATTTCCTTATGAAAATAGCGAATGACAGTCCGTTTTTGTTGAAATATTACTCGCCCGATAGCAATTAATGGTGGTTTTTGTAGAATTTTATCATTTTGATGGTCAATAACTCGGCGTTTTGTTAGAATATTTTTGCAGTTGAGGTAGAAAACGGGGCGTTTTTTGCCTCCAGAAAAAGCCTTAAA
>CAYTQG010000029.1:23790-25752 GCA_964439965.1 uncultured Proteiniphilum sp. | reverse complement strand
TAATCATTTCTTATACCCCAACAACCTTAGTGCATTAAATACAACCACCAGGGTGGAACCCTCATGAAGCACCACAGCTACGGCCATATTGGCTATGCCGAAGATGGTGGCGGGGATTAATACTGCTACCATGCCGAGACTGATCCAGAGGTTTTGTTTGATGATTTGGCGCGTTTTGCGACTAAGCCCTATTGCAAATGGAAGAGTGTCGAGCGTGTTGCCCATCAGGGCTATGTCGGCCGTTTCTAAAGCTACGTCGGAACTGGCGGCTCCCATGGCTATGCCTACAGTGCTGTGGGCCATGGCAGGGGCATCGTTGACACCATCGCCTACCATTGCTACTTTTTGCTCGTTGGATTTTAGGCTTTTTATGGCGCTTACTTTCTCTTCGGGCAGTAGGCTGCCCCATGCATCGGTGATGCCTATTTGATTGGCTACTGAGGTGGCTACTTTTTGGTTATCGCCGGTGAGCATAATCATGCGTTTGATGCCTAACTTTTTAAGGCTTTCGAGCATCGGCTTTGCATCGGGACGTGGGATATCCATTAGTGCAACTATGCCTAAATAGATATCGTTGCGCCTTACAAGCATGGTGGTGTTGCCTTTTTCTTCGAGAGATAGTAGCTGGGCAACTATTTCGTTTGTGGGTTTTATTTTATCAATACTGTTGTGCAAGGCTAAGTTGCCTATATATATTGTATCATCGCCCAAGTCGGCCATAATGCCTTTGCCAGCTATGGACTTTAAGTTTTGTGCGTGTAGTGTTGGGGAGTTATTTATTCGCTCCAATCCATCGCGCACTATTGCATGAGCGAGTGGATGGTCGCTGAGTTTTTCGACTGCTATGGTGGCTTGCAGCAGGTCGGCTTCGGTGGTGCCATTAAGCGTTACCACCTCGGTGAGGCGTGGCTTGCCTTCGGTGAGGGTTCCGGTTTTATCAAAAGCAATGGCTGATAGCATTCCCAAGTCTTCGAGCGGTCGCCCTCCTTTGATGAGCACTCCGCCACGAGCTGCACGAGCCACTCCGCTAAGCACTGCACTGGGTGTGGATATGGCTAGGGCACATGGGCTTGAGGCCACTAAAACGGTCATTGCTCGGTAGAAGCTATCGCTAAATGTTTCGTCAATAACCAAAAAGGCTCCCAATAGCAATACTACAAGGCCTAGAACTGAGGGTACGAAGTATTTTTCGAACCTATCGGTGAATCGCTGTGTGGGCGATTTTTGTGTTTGTGCTTCGTTTACTAATGTGATAAGGCGCGAAAGTGTGGTGTCTTTTGCCAACTTTATTACCTGAATTTCGAGTGAGCCACTGCCATTTATTGTTCCAGCATATACTCTATTTTCGTTTCTAATACTTGACTTTTGTGAATAGTCGATAGTGGCATCTTCTACAGCGTGCTTATCTACGGGAATGCTCTCGCCAGTGATGGCTGCCTGATCTACACTGCTTTGGCCGTGGGTAACTACACCATCGACGGGGATTTTACTATCGGGGCGCACTACAATGATATCGCCTATTGTTATTTTATCTATATCGACCTCTTTTACTTTGTCGTTTACTTTGAGTAGTGCCGTTTTGGGCGCTAGGCCTGATAATGCTTTTATTGATTTTCGTGCTTTATTCATTGCATGATGTTCGAGGGCGTGGCCAAGACTAAACAGAAATAGAAGCAGTGCTCCCTCGGTCCATTTGCCTAGAATGGCTGCACCTATGGCTGCAACGAGCATCAGAAAATCAACTTCGAAACTGCCTTTCTTTAAGCTCTCTACGCTTTCAAGAAGTGTGTAGTAGCCTCCAAAAAGATATGATACAACAAATGAAGTGATGGGCACCCAACTGGGGATGCTATGAATAAATGTGAGCACAAACCCTATTGCTAGAAACACTCCTGAGATTATTGAGAATATAAGGTCGGTGCGCTCTCCGAAAATGCCTCCGTGTGAGTGATCGTGATCATG
>CAYTQG010000029.1:0-23690 GCA_964439965.1 uncultured Proteiniphilum sp. | reverse complement strand
TCCTCCTTGTGCTGCTTGGCGGCGTGCTTATTGATTTGCTTAAGATATCTTGCAGCATTTACTGATGTGTCGGGGATGGTGAGCCCTTCGTTGCGCAGTGCTTCAATGATTTTGGAATCGTTGAGATGGGCACGATCATACTCTACTCGCACCATACCTGATAGCGATACTGAAATCTCTATCATGCCTTGCATGCTACGCATAGATTGTTCGATAGTGCGGGCGTGGCGTGTGTGCCTCACTCCTTTTACTTCAAGTAGTTGGTGGCCGATTTGTTCGGTGATGCTTGTGCCAACCTGTTTTGCTAGCTGGCGAATGCGACTAAGGGATATTTGGCTAGGATTGTAGTGAAAGCATAGCTTGGGTACGCCTCCATTTTTAGGTTCGGCTACATGCACATCTTCTACTCCTTTTTCTTCGCGTATCACTTTCATAAAGTTTTGTACGCATGGGTCTTTATCATCGGGTACGCCGGGTAGTAGTATCGGTATTTCTATTTGAAGCTTTTTCATAAATCAAGATTCTGCTTTAATATTCTATTTACTTAAAATATTTGGTAACAAACTTACAACTATTTATTTGTAGAGACAAAATAATGGATAAAATAGAGGTTCATATTTCGAATAATTATTCGGATTATGAACCTCTTTAAAATTGAATTAAATGTTTATGAATATTATCATTCGTCTGTTACGCACCCCTCGGATGCTGATGATACTGACTTGGCATATTTGTAGAGCACTCCACGTTTTGCTTTTAGTGGCGGCTCTACCCACTTGGCACGCCTTTGGGCCAATTCCTCATCGCTGATTAACACATCAATAGTGTTGTTTATAGCATCGATGCGGATAGGGTCGCCATTGCGCACTAGGGCTATGTTGCCTCCCACTTGTGCTTCGGGGGTAACGTGGCCAACAACAAATCCATGCGAGCCACCCGAGAATCGTCCATCGGTGATTAGTGCCACATCTTTACCAAGGCCTGCTCCCATAAGTGTGGAAGTGGGTTTTAGCATTTCGGGCATTCCGGGTCCACCTTTCGGTCCTACGTATCTAATAACTACTACTTCGCCTTTCTTCACTTTATTGTGGAGCATGGCATCGATTGTTTCCTGCTCGCTATCGAATACATGGGCTGGTCCTTCGAAATACTCTCCCTCTTTGCCTGTGATTTTTGCCACTGCTCCCTCGGTTGCAAGATTACCAAATAGGATACGAATATGGCTATCCTTTTTGATTGGGTTGTCTAGTGAGTGAACTATCTCTTGCCCTGTTTTAAGTGATGGTATTTCGGCAAGATTCTCTGCCATAGTTTTTCCAGTTACAGTTAAGCAATCGCCATGAAGCATTCCGTTTTCGAGCATAAACTTTAATACAGCTGGCGTTCCTCCTTGCTCTTGTAAATCTTCCATCACATATTTTCCGCTTGGCTTGAAGTCGGCCAGCATAGGAGTTATCTTTCCAAGACGCACAAAATCATCAAGTGTGATATCAACATCGGCTGCCTTTGCCATTGCTATAAGGTGCATTACGGCATTGGTGGAACCACCCAAAACAATTACCAATCTGATAGCATTTTCAAATGACTTTTTGGTAAGGATATCACTTGGTTTTATATCTTTTTCGATTAAGTTTTTGATTGCTGCAGCAGCTTGAGGCATTTCGGCCTTCTTTTCGTTGCTATTGGCGGGATTGGATGATGTGTAGGGCAAACTCATACCTAGGGCTTCAAGTGCCGATGCCATGGTGTTGGCTGTGTACATACCACCACATGCTCCAGCACCTGGAGTGGCGCGGGCTATGATTTGTTTATAATCTTCTTCGCTGATTGTTCCTGCTACTTTTTGTCCTAGTGCTTCGAATGCCGAAACTACATCGAGCTTTTGGCCTTTGTAGTATCCTGCGGCAATGGTGCCACCATATATAATAAGAGATGGGCGATTGAGGCGACTAAGCGCAATGGCTGCTCCGGGCATATTTTTGTCGCATCCCACTATGGCTACAATACTATCGTACCATTGAGCTCCTGCATTTGTTTCGATTGAGTCGGCAATAACATCGCGCGACACTAGTGAGTATCTCATTCCTTCGGTTCCCATCGATATTCCATCGCTTACGCCAATGGTGAAGAAGTTGAGCCCAACTAGGCCTAACTTATTAACATGAAACTTAACATGCTCGCCAAACATATTGAGGTGCATATTGCAGGGATTACCATCCCAGCCAGCGCTAACGATGCCCACCTGTGGTTTTTGGAAATCTTCGTCGGTGAGGCCCACTGCATGAAGCATTGCCTGTGCGGCAGGTTGAGACTCGTCTTGTGTGACATGACTACTATACTTATTTAGTTTTTGTGACATGATTGCTATGATTTTTATTTATTTTGTAATACATACATTGATAATTTCGATATCAAATATATGTTATAACACATTTAGGCATGGTTGGTTTAAACAATTATGTTTTGTTTTTGGGCAATAGCTCTGCAGTAGGCTACTACAACTGTTAAGAGATTATCATACTATGCTTATTTTTTAACACTAATGTGTCTCTTTATCGATTAAAAAGAGCCGTATGTCTATTTTAGTCTTTTAATAAAAGTAAATACAAGAGGTAGAGTTAGTCTTAACGCATATTATAGTTAAATTTGTGGGAAATTTACATACAACAATGAATAAGAGAAACAGAATAATTGTAGTAGCAGCCATTGGTTTGTTGGTTTTGGGAATGATTTTTCTCCCAAAAATTAAAACACTTTTTGGACCTAGCAATGAGAAAGCACCAGGAGCACCGGGACGTACTCCGGGAGGTGCCCGTCAACAACTAAGCGTAACGGCAACTGTGCTGGAGCCACAAACACTGAAAAGCGATTTGTATATAGCTCGAGGCATTTTATTGCCAGACGAAGAAGTAAACCTAACATTTGAAACGTCGGGTAAAATAACTGAGATTCATTTTACTGAGGGGTCGATGGTGCAAAAGGGCCAACTATTGGCTAAAATCAATGATGCTCCTTTGCAAGCTGAGTTGAAAAAGCTAAAGGCGCAGTTGCCCCTTGCTGAAGATAGAGTGTATAGACAAAAAACTCTGCTAGACAAAGATGCAATTAGTCAGGAAACATATCAATCGGTGAACACTGAGCTTGAAAAGCTAAAGGCTGATATTGAGCTTGTGCAATCGCGCTTGGATCAAACAGAGCTGAGAGCCCCTTTTAGTGGTTTAATTGGCTTGAGACAAGTGAGTGTGGGTGCTTATGCATCACCTACAACTGAGATTTCGAAGCTTACTAAGATATCGCCTCTAAAGCTTGAGTTTTCGATGAACGAAAATCAGGTGGCGCAAATAAAAACGGGTTCTAATATTAAATTTACTGTGGCTAACGACTTAAACGAATATTCAGCTGTGCTTTATGCACTAGAGTCACAATTAGATCCCAAGACATTGACATTGAAAGCGCGTGCTAGGTATGAAAATGCGGATGGCAAATTGAAACCTGGCTTATCTGGAAACATAGAGGCTTTGCTTAGCGAAATACCAAATGCAATTGTGATTCCTAGTATTTCGAGCATCACGGAGATGGGGCGAGATATAGCTTATGTATATAGAAACGGGGTGGCTCAGGAGGTGGAAATCACTAAAGGTTATAGAACTGCATCGCATGTACAGATTTTATCAGGATTGGCAGCTGGTGACACACTACTAACAACGGGTGTGATGCAATTGAGAAACGGAATGCCTGTAAATATTTCCGATTTTGTATCCAATTCAATAGGAGAGAAATAAAATGAACTTATCCGAATTAAGTATTAATAGGCCGGTACTTGCAACGGTACTGGTTTTGATAATTGTTATTTTTGGGGTTATTGGATATACTAGCCTTGCAGTGAGGGAGTATCCTAACGTTGACAACCCAATTATTACGGTATCGGTTTCGTATCCTGGTGCTAACGCAGAGGTTATTGAAAATCAGATTACTGAACCACTTGAACAGAATATTAATGGTATCCCTGGTATTCGCTCGCTAATGAGCCAGAGTAGTCAGGGTATGTCTCGTATCACCGTAGAGTTTGAACTTAGCGTGGATATGGAGACGGCGGCAAATGACGTGCGTGACAAGGTGTCGCGTGCGCAACGATATCTACCTAGAGATGCTGACCCTCCAACCGTGGCCAAGGCTGATGCCGATGCCGACCCAATAATGCAAATTACGGTGGAGAGCCCTACCCGATCGCTATTGGAGCTTTCGGAAATTGCTGAGCTAACTGTGAAGGAGCGATTGCAAACCATCTCGAACGTGAGTGCGGTTGAGATTTGGGGTGAAAATAGATACTCAATGCGTTTGTGGCTCGATCCTGTGAGGATGGCTGCTTACAATATTACTCCGATGGATGTGAAAAATGCACTTGATCGTGAAAATATTGAGCTTCCGGCTGGTAGCATTGAGGGTGATCACATAGAGCAGGCTATTAGAACAATGGGGCTAATGCAAACTCCTGTGGAGTTTAATAATATGGTGGTTATTGAAGATAATCATCGTATCGTTAGATTTGGAGATATTGGTACTGCCGAACTTGATAGTGAAAACCGAAAGAGCTTGATGAAACGAAATGGCTATCCAATGGTTAGCTGTGTGGTGATACCTCAACCAGGTGCCAATCAGATTGTGATTGCTGACGAGGCTCGAGAAAGAATTGAGCAGATGCGTAAAGACTTGCCCGATGATGTGAATGTGGAGGTGGCTTTTGATAATACTCAGTTTATCCGCTCATCTATTGCCGAGGTGCAGAGCACTGTGATAGTTGCCTTTATTCTGGTGGTGATTATTATATTTATATTCCTAAGAAATACAAGGGTTACGCTTATCCCTACTCTGGTGATTCCGATTTCGTTAATTGGTACGTTCTTTATTATGTATCTAGCGGGATTCTCTATCAATGTGCTGTCGATGCTTGCGGTGGTGCTATCGGTGGGATTAGTGGTGGACGACGCCATTGTGGTAGTTGAAAATATATTTTTGAAAGTGGAACAGGGGATGTCGCCCAAGGCTGCCTCTATTGAGGGTTCGAAGGAGATATTCTTTGCTGTAATTTCTACTACTATTACACTTGTTGCAATATTCTTCCCTATCATTTTCCTTGAGGGAATGACGGGGCGACTGTTCCGTGAGTTTAGTATTGTGATTTCGGGGGCAGTTATTATTTCATCATTTGTGGCTCTTTCATTTGTGCCTATGCTGTCATCGAAACTATTGGTGCGCAAAAAGAAACAGGATAAGTTTTATATGCGAACCGAAGTGGTGTTCAGATTTATGAATAATATATATGATAGAGCATTACGTGGATTCTTGAAACACAAATGGCTAATATATCCTATAACTATAATTTCGATTGGGGTAGCTACTATTTTGTGGAACTCTATCCCTGCGGAGATGGCACCACTGGAGGACCGCTCGCAAATTATGATTAGAACTTCTGCTCCTGAAGGGGCCACTTTCGAGTTTTCGAGAGACTATAATGAGAAGATATCGGAAATAGCCGATTCGGTGGCTTATGAGCGAGATGCAGTAATATCATTTGTGAGAAGTGGATTTAGCATGGCTAGAATTATTCTACCCGATATGAGGGTACGTAGCCGCTCTCAAATGCAAATTGCAGATGAGTTGACCCTTGCGGTACGAAATGAAACTGAGGCTCGTGCCTTTGTGCAGCAAACATCATCATTTGGTGGTCGCCGTGGAGGTATGCCTATTCAGTATGTATTGCAAGCACCAAACATTCAAAAGCTACAAGAATTTATTCCTCCATTTTTGGAGAAGATGAACGAGAGTCCATATTTCCAAATGGCGGATGTGAACTTGAAGTTTACAAAGCCTGAAACAAGGATTATTATTGACCGTGATAAGGCTGCTTTGTTGGGTGTGAGCACTCGCGATATTGGTCAGACACTACAATATGCACTTAGCGGTCAGCGTATGGGTTATTTTTATATGAATGGTAAGCAGTATCAGGTGCTGGGCGAGATTAATCGTCAGCAAAGAAATACGCCTTTAGACTTGAAGACCATTTACATTAAAAACAACGAGGGGCAAATGATTCAGATGGACAATCTGGTGTCGTTGGAAGAGACTGTTGCTCCCCCACAATTATACAGATACAATAGGTTTAACTCGGCTACGCTAACAGCTGGTTTGTCAAAAGGCTACTCACTGGGGCAAGGTTTGGATGAGATGGATAGAATAGCTTCGGAAGTGCTTGATGACACTTTTAGGACATCACTTGAGGGAGAATCACGTAACTTCCGTGAGAGTTCATCGAGCTTGTTATTTGCATTTGGTTTGGCTATTATACTAATCTTCTTAGTATTGGCTGCACAATTTGAAAGCTTTAAAGACCCATTTGTGATAATGTTTACCGTACCACTTGCTGTGTTTGGTGCATTGCTGTTTATGTGGATATTTGGCGTGACGATGAATATATATAGTCAGATTGGTATAATTATGCTTATTGGACTTGTTGCTAAGAATGGTATACTAATTGTGGAATTTGCCAATCAGCGACAAATATCTGGTATGAGTAAGTTTGAATCGCTAGTGACTGCGTCTAATCAGCGATTGAGACCAATTCTTATGACTAGTATTTCAACCGTGTTGGGACTATTGCCACTTGCTTTGGCTACTGGTGAAGGTGCCAATGGCCGTATTGCGATGGGAGTTGCAGTGGTTGGGGGTATGCTTGTGTCAACCTTCTTAACGTTGTTTGTGGTTCCCGCAATGTATATCTATCTATCGACAGACAGAGAAAAGAGAGATAAAGACAAAGAAAAAAGTGAAGCATAAAATGAATAAAAAGATACAATATATATTTCTTGCAGTTGTGTTGTTTTCCTCAACATCATTAATAGCACAGGAGGTGCTTGATATGAATGATGTGATTAGAATTGGATTGGAAAACAATTACGATTTGAAGATTGTGAGAAACGAGGAGAAGATTTCGGACAATAATGTTACACTAGGTAATGCAGGGTTCCTTCCTACTCTAGGTTTATCTTCAGGATATAATATTAGGGATAATAGTGCCGACAATATCCCGCTGGGTGGTGAGAGAACGGATGCACTAACCACAGGCACACAAACATTTGATGCCTCGGTAAATCTTAATTGGACAATATTTGAAGGGTTTAAAGTTCAGACCAACTATAAGCGACTGAAGGAGTTGCAAACAGTAGGTGAACTTAGCACACGCTTGAGTATTGAGGACTTTATAGCAAATATTTCTGCTGAATATTATAACTTGGTACAGCAAACACAACATTTAAACAACCTACAACAAGCGGTTGACTTGTCGCGTGAGAGGCTTCGTATTGTAGAAGCAAGATATCAGATTGGATCATTTTCGCGCTTAGATTTGCAACAGGCTAAAGTGGATTTTAATACTGACAGCTCACAATTAATTCAGCAATACGAGGTGCTTCATAGTTCGCGCATTAGACTGAATGAATTGATGGGGTCGCACGATGCTGAAAAGATGTTTAAGGCGGCTGATAGCACTATTAATGTGAACCGACTTTTGCAAAAGGATGATCTATATGCTGACATGATGCAAAATAATACAACATTGCTACTGGCAGTAAAAAACAAAAGACTTAGTGAGCTTGATTTGAAAACTTTGCAAAGTCAAAACTATCCTTACCTAAGACTTAATGGCAGTTATGGGTTTACTCACTACAATTACAACAATGGCACATTTGATCAGCAACGTAATTGGGGCCCTAGTGCTGGCGTAACTTTGGGTTTTAATCTATTTGATGGATTTAATAGAAAGAGAGAGCAAAAGAATGCACGTATTAGAATAGACAATCAGGAGCTTCAAGTGGATAGACAAAAGCTATACCTACAAAGCGATTTTGCTAATATGTGGCTTGCATATCAAAACAATATTCAATTGGCAATGCTTGAAAAAGAAAGCTTGGAGAATGCCCAACTCAATTATGATATTGCTATGGAACGATATCTATTGGGTGATCTTTCGGGAATTCTTTTGCGTGAGGCACAAGTGAGTCTTCTTAATGCTGAGCAACGCCTTGTGAGTGCACAATATAGAACAAAGCTTTACGAGATTTCATTGATGCAGATTAGTGGGCGAGTTGGGACATTGATTGAATAGAGAAATATTTTAATAATAAGAAAATCGGTTGACTGCACTAATGCAATCAACCGATTTTTTATATAGACACTCATAATTAAAAGTGTTACTCTTTCACCTCATCTTTTGGAGGAAGTCTAAAATCTAATGGCAAAGTAAACCTTACCCTCACCTCTTGTCCACGCTGTTTGCCAGGATTCCATTTGGGCATAGTGCCAATTACACGCATAGCTTCAACATCTAATGCAGGATCAACTCCTCTAACTACTTGAATATCGGAAATGGAACCATCCTTTTCCACAACAAAGTTTACTATCACTCTTCCCTGAATGCCATTTTCTTGAGCAATATTTGGATACTTAACATTTTCACTCAAAAATTGCATCATAGCAGCAGTACCACCAGGAAATTCTGGTTGTTCCTCAACAACCATAAAAAGCTCATCATTAGAAGCTTTACTTTTCGATTTATCTAGAGCAACTGCTACAACCTCATCAACCATATTCGTTGCTTTGATTTTGGATTGCTCTTTTTCTTGTACCGGAGTACCTTTTGCTTCGCCACCTTGTAGTCTAAATACTAATGGCATTGTGAATTGCACATTCACTTTTTCTCCCTTATTCATTCCAGGGGTCCATTTAGGCATTTCACTTATTACTCTTACTGCCTCAGCATCAAGACTTGGGGCAACACCTCGTACAACTTGAATATTATCAATGCTACCATCTTTCTTTACAACAAAGTTGCATATCACTCTACCTTGGAAGCCATTTTCTTGTGCCTCTACGGGATATTTCATTTGCTCAGCTATAAATTTAAACATTGCTTCGTATCCACCAGGAAAGACTGGCATTTGATCTACTTCTACAAATACCTTATCACCATTGTCGGCTTTGTTCTTCCCATTACTAGAAGTTACTGCTGAACCTGCTTTTTTGGTTGTTATTATAATAACACCATTCTTTGCTTCATCTCCATAAATTGCTGTCATTTCAGCTTTATTTTTCAATACAGATATAGACTCAATATCATTAGGTGAGATAGCAGAAAGATCAAAATCAACTCCTTTTTTCTCTCCATCTATTATAATATATGGCTTATCCTTTTCGATTGTTGATTTAGCTACTTTATTATCATTGCCAAGTGTTTTAATGGATATTACTCCACGCCCAGCCTTAACACCATATGCAGATATAGTGCTAGAATCAGTAAAAACTGTCATAGATTTAATCTGTTCTGGATTAAGATCATCTAGGCTGATATCGGTCTCCATAGGTACACCATCTATAACAATTAAAGGACTAGAGACGGTATCATTCTTAACTATCTTCATGCTAGTTATTTTACCAGATTTATTAGCCTTTTGTGGCTCTTTAGTTTGCGCATACACACTGTTTGCTGTAATCAATAGCAAAGCTACAGGAAGTACCAAAGTGTACTTTAGCAGTTTCCTCATGGGGGTTTTCTCTTTGTTCATCATCATGATTCGTTGTTTTAGTTGTGATACATTAAAGTTGTTGACTAGTTGTATATTGTTTCTCGGATAGGTTAAATGTAAAATATGATATTGATATTCGCGTCTATTTACACCTTCGCCCAATACTCGTTGGTCGGCAATAAACTCAATATTTATAGCTACTTCTTTTCTTAAAAGCCAGAAAAATGGATTGTACCATATCAAAGGCATTAGAAGCTCCATAAGCATTATATCGACTGAGTGCCATTGCTTTGCATGTACATTTTCGTGAATAAGTATCTGCCTTAATTTCTCGTCAGTGTGTGCCTCAGGATATACAAAAATCCATTTAAAAAACGAGAATGGTGTTGATTTACTTTTCAAATGCTGGTATGTGATATTGTATTTAACTCGCTGCTCGCTACCACATCTTATTTTGATAATGAGTGCCAGCTGAAACAACATCTTTGCTACAAGAATAATTCCAATAGCTAGCAGAATTATCTTTGTCATCATCTCCCAATCGAGCCAAAAGGGAGTTGACTCGACACTATCAGCTACTATGACTGATGATGATATTTCGCCAATATTAACCGAGCCATAAACCTCGGTTGGGGTGTTATTAAAGCTAAATAGAGTGCCCAATTTATTGGATTGAATAAATGGAAACAGGAATGAAAATAATACAGCTCCCATCAAATACCAACGCCGGGCATTAAAAAAAGTATCTCTATTGAATATTAGCTTGTAAAAGATATAGAATATCACTAAGGCGACATTTGCTTTTATCAAGTATGTTACGAATGCTTCCATTGTGTGGGGTTATTGAAGTTGATTGAAATAATAGATGTCACTGCTTACCCTTTTCGATAAGTTTAACAATCTCATTGAGGTCGTCTGCTGTGAGCTCATGCTCTTTAGCGAAAAAGGTAACCATCTCTTTGAAAGAATCATTAAAGTAGCTCTTTACCATACCCGACATGAAGTGTCGTTTGTAGGCTGCCTTAGTAATTTTGGGGTAAAAGACTTTTACATTTCCAAAACGCTTTATGTTTACATATCCTTTCTTTTCTAAGTTTGCAAAAATAGATGCAATGGTGGTATATGGTGGTTTAGGATTATCCATCAGATCTATTACATCTTTTACTGCACACTCTTTGAGCTGCCAAACGTGTAGCATCACATTTTCCTCTTGTGGGGTTAATCGTTCCATATAATTTGCTTTTTAGGTTTATATATTCTTTATCTATGTTGACAACGCAAATGTACGAACATTTCGTAAACGAACAAGAGTTTCGTATTTTTGTTTGCGTTAAATAATCAAAACAAGAAAAAGCCCTGATAGGATAATGTTTCCTACCAGGGCTACTATTAGATTAATATTTTCAGATATACAATATGGTGTAGTCTATTCTAATTACTAATACCTGAAAGCCTTTCGTGCATAGCTTTAGCTGCTCTTCTGCCATCGCCCATGGCAAGGATAACTGTGGCACCACCACGAACTATATCGCCTCCAGCATAAATAGAATCAACGTCAGACTTCAATGAGTCATCTACCACTATTGTTCCCCACTTGGTAATATCTAATCCTGAAAAGGATGATGGGATAAGTGGGTTTGGCGAAACACCAACACTTACGATAACCTCATCCACATCTACCCAAACAGTATCGCCTTCAATTGCTACAGGGCGACGACGACCAGATGCATCGGGTTCGCCAAGCTCCATACGTTGAAGCTCCATACGCTGTACTTTGCCTCTTTCGTCTCCTTCGTATTGTAGTGGATTGTGTAGATTAAGAAATTCAATACCCTCTTCTTTTGCGTGCTTTATTTCCTCAACTCGTGCGGGCATCTCTTCTTCGGAGCGACGATATACAATCATTGCCCTTTCGGCACCAAGACGGCGAGCAGTTCTAACAGCATCCATTGCGGTATTACCGCCACCAATTACGGCTACATTTTTGCCCATCAATACTGGTGTATCGCTATCAGGATCTGCTGCTTTCATAAGGTTTACACGAGTTAAATACTCGTTGCACGACATCACTCCATTCAGATTTTCACCTGGGATATTCATAAAGTTGGGAAGACCTGCACCACTACCAATGAAAATTGCTTCGTAGCCCTCCTCCTTTAAATCCTCTTGTGAAATAGTTTTGCCAACTATAACATTGGTGATAAACTTAACCCCCATTTTTTTGAGCACATCGATTTCGATATCAACAACCTCATTGGGAAGACGAAACTCGGGGATACCATATCTGAGTACACCACCTAGTTCGTGTAATGCTTCAAAAACTGTCACATCATAGCCATACTTCACCATATCACCTGCAAATGAAAGACCTGCAGGTCCAGAACCAACAACAGCAATCTTCTTACCATTAGAAGGGGCAACTTCAGGTATCGACATCTTGCCACTTTGTTGCTCATAATCGGCCGCAAAGCGCTCTAAGTGGCCAATGGCAACAGCTTCGCGACTAAGATTTATTGTATAGAAACATTGGCTCTCGCACTGGCGCTCCTGAGGACAAACTCTACCACAAACAGCTGGTAAAGCACTAGTCTCTTTCAATACCCTGGCGGCTTCTAAAAAATCACCTCGCTCAATATTTTTAATAAACTTAGGGATGTTGATCTCCACTGGACAACCAGTAATACACGTAGGACTTGGACAGTCTATACACCTGCGCGCTTCTGCCATTGCTAGTTCGGCAGTAAGACCTAGGTTTACCTCATCGTAGTTTCTGCTTCTAACTGCAGGATCTACCTCAGGCATATCTACACGTGTAAGCGCTAATCTATCCTTATTTTTAATTGATTTGCGTATATCCAAACGCCACTCTTGGGCTCTTTCTGCTTTCAAATACTCTTGAGTAGTCATATTTATTTCTGTTTAATTGTAACAAGTATTAGATTAATTATATGCTTTTAATCTCATAAGCATCTCATCAAAATCAACCTGATGAGCATCAAACTCAGGACCATCTACGCACACAAATCTGGTTTTGTCACCTACTGAAACTCTACATGCCCCACACATCCCGGTCCCATCAACCATAATAGTATTTAATGAGGCCATCGTTTTAACATCATACTTCTTTGTTAGCTGAGCCACAAATTTCATCATAATAGCAGGACCAATTGTTACACAAAGATCCACTTTTTCGCGATTAATAACCTCTTCCACTCCAAGGGTGATTAATCCTTTTTTTCCATACGATCCATCGTCTGTCATTATTATCACCTCGTCGGAGTATTTTGAAACTTCCTCTTCAAGAATAATATATTCTTTTGATCTTCCACCAATAACGGTGATAACTCTGTTGCCAGCCCGCTTCATAGCCTCAATAATTGGGAGCATGGGTGCTATACCTACACCACCACCTGCGCAAAGCACAGTTCCAAAGTTTTCGATGTGTGTAGCATTTCCCAAAGGACCAACCAAATCAGTAACATAATCGCCAGGCTCAAGCTGACATACTTTCTCGGACGATTTGCCAACGCGCTGAATAACGAGGGTGATAGTTCCCCGCTTAAGATCAGAATCAGCAATAGTATATGGTACACGTTCTCCCTTGTCGCCCACCCTAAGCATCACAAAGTGACCTGCTCTTCGACTCTTTGCGATAAGTGGTGCTTCGATTTCAAACTTTACTACCCTATCCGATAGATTTTCTTTAGATACGATTTTATTCATTTCTGTTAATTAAATTACGACACAAAAATATAAATTATAAACCAGAAAATAGCGCATATATTAGATTTACTTGATGTGTGATTGAAAATAACAATGATATCAGTAGTAAGTAGAAGCAACCAATTGCCAATTTGCAAATTACAAACAATTATTGTATCTTTGCAGTGCTTAAAGCGAATATCCTAATATGGGGTTGACTGGTTTTGACAGCGAGCAGAAGCGGTTTGTAAGCATGCAGTGCTTTGTTGGTTGGCACTTTAATAATAATCTTCAAACTTTTAACTGGCAACAATAATTACGCTCTTGCTGCTTAATCGAAGTATAGTAGATTAAAGCTTAATCCCGACATTAGATGACGGGACAAGACATCACCCGGAAGCTGTGGCTTCGAAGCATTCCGATCAGGTGGTGCAGGTAAATCGGAGATAGGTTGAGAGACGCTTCGGCTCTCATCCGAAACTTAAGAAGATAAGGATTGAGTTTGGTGGTTTCAGTCGCGCTCCTTCCCGACAAATAAAATGAAACTAAGCATGTAGAAAGCAGATTGATTCCTCGTTTGGACGAGGGTTCGAATCCCTCCAGCTCCACAATAAAGGGTGTAAATCAAGCAGTTATGAGATCTACACCCTTTATTATACCCAATATAACACACGAGTTTTTATTTCCAGAAATATGAGTTTAATATTGAAATTTATAAGATGCTTCTATTAATCCTTCTGCGAAATGGGGGACTTTATTATTTTAGAGTCAATTTCTTTCTTTATTACACTGCTCGTTTCGTCATTTTTCTTCAATAGAGTAATTACTAATTTCCTATATTCTTCTTTATTTACTACTCCTGTTTCGCTACAAACACCAGATTTAGGAATTAGTGCATCTTTTAAATTGAACACTCTCAAAATTCCGTTAAATTTCTATATACTCAAATATTTTAATTCTCATTTGGGTTGCTCCTACAAGTTTGTTTCCATAAACATTTCTGCTTTTAGAGACTTGAAGAAGCTTTCTGCTACAGCATTATTCCAACAGATTATCCCGTTCATAACTTAATTTAACCGCATTTACCTTAAAATCTCGGTCATACACTTTTCTTTCTTTCAACGGATAATGATACTACTTTTAGGACTTAACTATATGTCCGTGTAAAGTTAGTAACTCACCGCTCGTCAAAGTGATTCTCTAAGCTTTCACTTAGAAAGATCAAATCATCTTTATTAGTATATGGCTTATAGTTCTCTTTTTCATACCAATCTTGCTTATGACAATTGAATATTCTGGTAACACCTCTATAGTTTTGTGCCAAGTTGAGTGAATAGCACTGATCTATACTTGTTTGGGCAAATATAAATCTATTATGAATTGATTTTCAAATGTGGCTTTTCATGTCAATGACTGGCAATTAATGTCTTTAAATATTGTTTTATATCAAATCCTATTTTATACGGGCAAATTGGTTAATCAAGTATTATCATATTAATTATAACACAAATCTATTTTTTTAATAAAAGTGAGATTTGGTGTTGTTGAATAAATTATGCACAACCTCAAAAATAGGCTGACAGATGATAATAAGCTGATATAGAGGATGTAAGTTAAAGACAAGAGTTATGTTAAGATATGTTTTAATCAAAAGTATAAAAATATCGATTAAAATATTTGGAAATAATCAATTCCTGATATATATTTGCATCATAAATCATTCAAGAATAAAAAAGATGGATCTTACAACTGAAGAAAAGATAATAGAAGCTGCTCACAAAGTTTTTGCACAAAAGGGATATGCAGCAACACGAAACAGAGATATAGCTGAAGAGGCTGGTCTAAATATGGCATTGCTCAATTATTATTTTAGAAGCAAAAAGAATCTATTTGACATAGTGATGACTGAGAACACTAAAAAATTCTTTAGTGTTATGGTGCCGATAGTGAATGACAGTAAGACATCTCTAATCGAAAAAATAGAGCTATTAACTGATAACTATATTGATTTGTTATTAGAGAATCCAGAATTGCCATTGTTTGTATTTAATGAAATAAAAGTAGAGCCTGAGAATTTTAAAGAAAAGATTCAAATTGACAAGCTTTTATCTGGTTCTGTTATATTTATTCAAATAAAGGAAATGGACGAAGATCCATTTCAATTTATTATCTCTCTACTGGGGATTATTATTTTTCCATTTGTGTCTAAGGCTATATTTTACGCTGATGATCAGGAGTTTGAAAAGCAAATGAAAAAAAGAAAAGAGCTAATTGTAAAGTGGGCTAAAGTAATTTTAAGGCTGTAGCCTTTTTTTTGCCTATTGTTTAATCAAAAAATTAAAGTAATAACTTAAAGCAATAAATTAAATAGTATGAATAAAAAAACAACTATTACACTTCTATTTTTATTTGTCCTCTTTTTCTATTCACGGGGACAATCACTAACACTCGATGAATGCTACAGGTTAGCAGAAAGCAATTATCCTTTAGTGAAACAATATGATTTGATTGATAAAAGTCAAGATTATTCCCTATCAAATGCATCGAAGGGATATTTACCGCAATTTATGATTTCAAGTCAAGCTACATATCAGTCAGATGTCACAAAAATGCCATTTTCATTACCTGATGCTGATGTCCCAACTCTAAGTAAAGATCAATACCGAATTCAAGGTGAAATAATTCAACCAATAACTGATATATTCACGACTATAAAGCATAAAAAGGATATTGTTATAAATGAGTCAGAGACTGAGAGAAATAAAATTGATGTTGAGATGCATAAAATAAGAGAGCGAATCAATCAGCTATATTTTGGAATACTCTTAATTGATGCTCAAGTAGAACAAATAGAACTAACTAAGAAAGATATACAATTCGCTATAAATAAAAATGGTATCGCAATTGTAAATGGAGTGGCACTTAAAAGTAGTGGTGATATGCTTAACGCTGAATTGCTTAAAGTTGAGCAAAGAACTATAGAGATGAATTCTATAAGAAAAGGATTTATAGAGATGCTTTCTATGTTTATTAATAAAGAAATATCTAAGGTCACTCCTCTGGAGATACCTATAGAATCTGTATTAATCTCTGAAATTAATAGACCTGAAGTAAAAATGTTTGATTCACAAAAGAGAACCATACAGTCTAAAGGAAAAATGCTTGATGTAGGTATAATGCCACGTCTAAATATTTTTGCTCAAGTAGGATATGGTAAGCCAGCATTAAATATGTTAGCAAATGACTTTGATTATTATTATGTAGGTGGAGTTCGACTAACATGGAATATATCTAATTTTTACACTCATAAAAAAGAAAAGAAAATATTGTCAAATAATATAAACTCAATTGATATTCAAAAAGAGACCTTCTTATTCAACATAGAATTAGATGTAACACGACAAAACAATGAAATAGAAAAGCTATACGAGATTATTGAATCTGATCATAAAATTATAGAACTGAGAGAGAATATAAGGATAACTGCCCAAAATCAATTAGAATTCGGAACAGTAACAACAAATGATTTTCTCACATATATAAATGCAGAGGATCAGGCAAAGCAAAATCTGATCTATCATGAGATGCAAATATTGGCTGCTAAATATAATTTGAAAACTACGGTAGGAAATTAAACAAAACGCTAAAAATTAAGGATATGCATAATTATCAAGAACTTGAAATTTGGAAGAAATCGGTTGAGATTGTAAGAGATATTTACAATTTAGCTGAAACACTCCCCAATGTGAAAGAATATGGTATGACTTCAAAAATGATGAGTACAGCCCTTTCAATTCCGGTAAATATTACTAAATCTACTTGTAGTAAGAGTTCTAAAGAACAACTATCTTTTTTAGAAAATGCTTTAGAGTCTACTTTTTATCTTCAAATATATCTAATATTAATAAGAGAAGTACTTTGGAGCAAAAATGAACATAATAGATTGGATATAAAAATTGAAGGTCTATTAAAACTTCTTCAGAATGAGGTTAAGCTAATTCAACCTTTTCTTAGATAATGGACAAGCGAATACTTTATAATTAAATAACTAGGTTGTTTCCATCAATTAAAATAATTATGAAAAAAATAATAATTAAATCAATAGTAGTAATTTCCTTTTTTACTATCATCTCTTGCAATAGTAATCAAAATGGATTTGATGCTTCTGGCTCTTTTGAAGCCGATGAAATAATAATATCTGCAGAAGCACAAGGAGTATTAAAGAGCTTCAACATTGAAGAGGGAGAAATATTGTCTCGGGGTCAAAAGGTTGGATATATAGATAGCACCCAGCTTTATTTAAAAAAGAAGCAGTTAGAGTCTCAAATTGTTGCAATGCTGGGTAAAAAACCTAATATTTCGGTGCAGATCTCAGCTTTGTTAGATCAGCTTAAAGCAACAGAAATTGAAAAAGAAAGAGTCTCTAATCTTGTAAAAGGAGATGCAGCTACTCCTAAACAATTAGATGATGTTAATGCACAAATTGATATTCTCAAAAGTCAAATTGAAGCACACAAATCCTCACTTAATATTTCAAGTGAGAGCATAAATAAAGAGATTGTTCCAATACAGTTTCAGATAGAACAGTTATCTGATCAATTAAACAAGTGTAATATTGTAAACCCCATACAAGGAACTATACTTACAAAATATGCCAAAGAAAATGAAATGACTGGAATGGGTAAGCCATTATATAAAATTGCAGATATATCAACTATCATTCTACGGGCATATATAACAGGTAATCAATTATCTGAGTTGAAGCTGAACCAAAAAGTAAAAGTAATAACAGATGATGGTAAAGGTGGACATGATGTTACTGAGGGGATGGTTATATGGATAAGTGATAAAGCTGAATTTACTCCTAAGACAATACAGACAAAGAATGAAAGAGCAAACTTGGTTTATGCAGTTAAAGTAAAGGTCAAAAATGACGGCAAATACAAAATAGGTATGTATGGTGAAATAAAATTTAACTGAAATGGCTGACGTTATTTTAAATAATATATATAAAAGCTACAATAAAGGTAGTGTACAAGCAGTAAGTAATGTCTCTTTTGAGGTTGGAAAGGGAGAGCTATTTGGACTTATTGGACCTGATGGTGCAGGGAAAACCTCCATTTTCAGGATACTTACAACTTTGCTATTACCAGATAGAGGGACAGCATTTGTAGGTGGGATGGATGTTCAAAAAGATATAAAATCAATACGTAGTATTGTAGGCTATATGCCTGGTAAATTTTCCTTATATCAGGACTTATCAGTTGAGGAAAATCTTAATTTCTTTGCAACGCTCTTCAACACAACTGTTGAAGAAAACTATGACCTGATAAAAGATATTTACGTGCAGTTAGAGCCTTTTAAAACACGTAAAGCGGGCAAGTTGTCTGGTGGAATGAAGCAAAAGTTAGCTCTATGCTGTGCCTTGATTCATCGCCCAACTATACTTTTTTTGGATGAACCTACAACAGGAGTTGATGTGGTTTCAAGAAGAGAGTTTTGGGAGATGCTCAAGAGATTGAAAGTACAAGGTATAACTATATTAGTATCTACAGCATATATGGATGAAGCCACAATGTGTGAGCGAATTGCATTGATCCAAAATGGGGAAATAATGTCAATTGAAACTCCACAAAACATTATTAATAATTATTCTGATAAGCTATATGCAATAAGCTCAAATAACATGAGTAGGCTTTTGAAAGATTTGCGAAGTATAGATGATATAAAAAGCTGTAATGCCTTTGGTGAATATCATCATATTACATTTCATAATCCTAAAATAGACATACCAAGTGATTTAGTCAAATCTCCTGACTTTTTACAAGTGGAAAGTCTTATTAATAAATTAGAGCTGTTGCATCATAAGAATATTGAAATTAAAGAGGTGGAACCAACAATTGAAGATTGCTTTATTAGCTTGATGGACAATAACAATAGTGACATAGTCCCAGAATTACAATAAACACTACATTAATAAACAAGAACATGGACGGTCAAATAGAAAAGGTAATTATAGCCAACAATCTTACTAAGAAGTTTGGTGATTTTACAGCTGCAGATTCACTCACTTTTGATGTTTATAAAGGTGAGATATTTGGTTTTCTTGGTGCTAATGGTGCTGGAAAAACAACTGGAATGCGTATGCTCTGTGGTCTTTCCATTCCATCCTCAGGGGAAGCTACCGTTGCAGGATTTGATGTGTATAAACAGACTGAGGAAATCAAAAAGAATATAGGTTACATGAGTCAAAAATTCTCATTGTATGAGGATTTAACTGTCTTAGAAAACATACAATTCTTTGGTGGAATTTATGGATTATCTGACAAACAAATAAAAGATAAGGGTAATGAATTAATTCAAACCTTAGGATTGCAAAAAGAGGCTAAAAAACTAGTTGGTTCTCTACCATTAGGCTGGAAACAGAAGCTAGCTTTTTCAGTTGCTATTATACACGAACCAAAAATAGTGTTTTTAGATGAGCCAACTGGTGGAGTTGATCCTGTAACTCGTAGGCAATTTTGGGACTTGATATATGACGCATCAGACCGAGGAATTACCCCTTTTGTAACTACACACTATATGGATGAAGCTGAGTATTGCGATAGAATATCAATGATGGTTGATGGGGAAATAAAGGCATTAGATTCTCCTACAGCACTAAAAGAACAGTTTTCAGCAGAATCAATGGATGATGTTTTCTATGAATTGGCAAGAGGAGCAAAGAGATCAGAATAGTAACAAACAGCAATAAATAAATATTACAATGGCAATAAAAAGACCAAATAATCAGTTTAATGCTTTCATAAAGAAAGAGTTCCTTCATGTTTTTCGAGATAGTAAAACCCTATTGATGCTTTTTGGATTACCTATCGTTATGATTACACTTTTTGGATTTGCAGTAACAAATGAAATAAAAAATGCCAATATAGTAATTTGTGATTATGCAAAAGACGATGCATCTCAAAAAATAATTGGTAAGTTTCAAGCGAGTAATCAGTTTAATGTTCAGCAGTCTTTGATGAGTCATGAAGAGATTGAGGAGGAGTTTAAAAAAGGTAATATTAAATTGGCAATTGTATTCCCATCCAACTTCAATAATGAGCTATTGCATAATAATAATGCGGAAATACAACTAATTTCAGATGCATCTGACCCAAATACGGCAACAACTCTTATCAACTATGCCAATATTATTATCATGGATTACCAGAAAGATCTGATGCAACTTCAAGAAATGCCTTTAAGGATTAATACTGAAATAAGAATGCTATATAATCCAGAACTTAAAGCAGTAGTAAATTTTGTTCCAGGTGTAATGTCATTGATCTTATTGCTAATCTGTGTTCTAATGACTTCTGTATCTATTGTTAAAGAGAAGGAAAACGGAACTATGGAAGTTTTATTGGTGTCTCCATTTGACTCTTTCTTAGTTATTATATCAAAGGCTGTCCCTTATTTAGCTCTATCATTAATTAATCTTACAATAATTTTGCTGCTTAGTGTCTTTGTATTGAATGTTCCTGTTAATGGTAGTCTGTTACTTCTATACGCAATTAGCACATTATTTATTATAGTTGCATTATCATTAGGACTGCTGATTTCAAATCTTACTTCTTCACAGCAAGTAGCAATGATGATTTCATTAATGGGAATGATGGTTCCATCTATTCTTTTGACTGGCTTTATGTTTCCATTAGAAAATATGCCTTATGCTCTTCAGTTAATCTCACATATTAGTCCTGCCAAATGGTATTATATTATTATCAAATCAATAATGATTAAAGGATTAGGTTTTAATGCAATATGGAAGGAGACTTTAATACTCGTGGGAATGGCATTAGTTCTTTTAGCAATTAACATTAAGAAGTTTAAGACAAGACTGGAATAAAAATAGCCATTAGAGTGTATAAAACTAAATATAAAATAAGATGAGAACATTAAAATTTTTATTGCAAAAAGAGTTTCGTCAGATTTTCAGAAATAAGCCACTATTAGCGATGCTATTTGCTGCTCCAATAATGCAGTTATTAGTTTTGCCACTGGCTGCTGATTTTGAGATTAAAAATATTAATATAACTATTGTAGATAATGATAAGTCCTCTTTTTCGCAAGAGCTATCATCAAAAATAATTGCATCTGGATATTTTATAATGATTGATTATCCTCTGAGCTTTGATGATGCATTTGAATATATTGAAAATGATAAAGCAGATTTAATTTTAGAAATACCAAATGGGTTTGAAGAAAACCTAATGAGAGAAAATAGTCAACAGCTTTTAATCGCAGTTAATGCAATTAATGGTATGAAGGGTAGTTTGGGTGGAAGTTATCTTAATCAAATAATTGCTGAATTCAATTCTGATATTCGTTCACAATCGATCCAAATGCCTCGTTTCAAACCCATACCAACTATAGATGTTACCTACTCCAACTGGTTTAATCCACTGATGAATTATCGTTTTTATATGGTTCCAGGTATTTTAGTACTCTTGGTTTCTATGATTGGTGCTTATATGAGTTCACTAAATGTTGTAAGGGAAAGTGAGATAGGTACTATCGAGCAGATTAATGTAACCCCTATAAAAAAACATCTGTTTATTTTAGGGAAACTAATTCCATTTTGGATTATTGGAATGTTTATTTTCTCTGTAGGACTTTTTGGTATTGGTTGGCTCATATATGGAATAGTGCCAGTTGGTAGTTTACTTTTACTTTATTCTTATCTCTCTTTATATCTTATAGCTGTTTTAGGACTTGGTTTGTTAATATCCACATACTCACATACTCAACAGCAAGCTATGTCCATAGCATTCTTCTTTATGATGATTTTTGCATTAATGAGTGGACTGTTTACTCCAATAGAAAGTATGCCAAAGTGGGCTTATACACTTACACAGTTTAGTCCGATAACTTATTTCATAAAAGTTATGCGAATGATTGTATTGAAGGGAAGTGGATTTAGAGATATACAATATCACTTTATTATAATGTTTGGATTTGCTACAATACTAAATATATGGGCAATATTGAATTATAAAAAAACAAAATAAACAAAATGAGAAGAGTTCAAATTTACTTGGTCTTTGCTCTGATTTGTATATTTCATACTATGGGGCAAGAGCCTAATAATAGCAAAGACTCTACTGAAATTAAAGCACGATTCTGGGAAAATGCATTAAGTGAGATCAAAGCGAATCAAATGCATATATCTGAAGAAGATATAATTAAAAAAACAGATTCGATGCCTACTTTTTCAATATATAAAGACAACTTTGCTATTACCGGAGTTTCATTACAAGACAAAATAAATGGTGAAACTGCCGATGCAAAGCTTCAAATTAGCTTTGTGCAAAGACTTACAACTAGTAGGTTGCCTTTTAATTCATTTCTATATTTAACTTATACTCAAAAATCTTTCTGGAGCATCTACCAAAGTTCATCACCGTTCAAGGACAATAATTATAATCCAGGTATTGGTTTAGGAAGATATATTATTTCTGATAATAAACTCAAAGGTGCTGTTTTTCTCCAAATTGAACATGAATCAAATGGTCGGGACAAGGAAGACTCTAGAGATGTAAATTTTATTAGCCTATCTGGCAAATATTTCTTTAATGACAATTTGTTGTTTCGGTTATATTTAAATCCTCCCTTTTATATCGGGAAAAACAATAGTGATATTACAGATTATCGAGGTTTAGGTAAGATGTCTCTTGACTACAGAACAGATGACAATAAGTGGTGGTTTTCACTTACCTATAATCCGAAGAAGAAGATATTTACTGCAAACACTACTATTTCAGCAAGCTATAAAATATCTACTAAATTTAATCAGTATTTGTTTGCCGAAATTTATAATGGCACGGGAGACAGTTTACTAGATTACAAACGTTACGATTTGAAAGCAAGAATAGGAATATGCATTAAGTCGGACTTTTACAATGTATTTTAATAATAATAATGAGAATAGCAATTTTCTTTAAACGGGATCACTTATGTGCTTTTGATGATGATAATATAGATGCACTCATATTCAATCTCAAAGACAATCAGGTTATAGGAGTAGAATCTATAAGCCTAAACAACTCTATGTATATAAGTAGAATCAACTTACTGAAGGACTATAAAATAAACAGAATATATGTTTCAAACATAAAAAATAATCACAAACAAGCCCTATTGAATCAGAGTATTAGTGTAATTAGTGGAGATGCATTACTTAATGATAAAATTTTTAAAACTCTATATTTTTCTAATATAAAAAGCATATGAATGCCAACCCTTAATATACAGCATATGAGAAAGAATAAAACGACATATAAAGAAGAAATATTGGACGTTACTAAAAGAGAGGTAACTACTCAGCGAATCGCACAGGTATCCTTCTAACCCTATAAAAGAGCTAGA
>CAYTQG010000028.1:0-26002 GCA_964439965.1 uncultured Proteiniphilum sp. | reverse complement strand
GAAACTGAAAACGGGGCGTTTTTGATTTCGTGGAAAAACGGCGAAACTGAAAACGGGGCGTTTTTGAATTCGTGGAAAAACGATGAAACTGAAAACGGGACGTTTTTGATTTTAAGGTAAATCCGCTTGGCAAAAAACGCCCCGTTTTTTGTGGTAATAGTGAAAAAAGACTAACTAAACCTCGGGTTTTTTGCTGCAAATATGTTAATATCCTCCAAATTATGCCATTTTTTATCCATCTTAGAAGAATAATCGCTACAAAACGGGGAAGTAATCTTTCATTTGTGGAGATGTTTATCAAAAAACGGGGCGTTTTTTGTGTAGGATTTCAAAAAGTGGGTTTGGATATGGTGTATAAAGTCCTTGAAAACTAGATATGAAACTATTTTTAATAAAAAAAGGCCTTGGCAAAGCTTAATTTATTAACTTTATTGGGTAAAAAGCTTATGGAAAAGTTTTTTATATCCATATACGGCGTAAATGAGCCTTGGAATTAAGTTCGATGAGAATTATACGAGTGATTTTATCAAACTTGATGCTATCAATGGATAACATTGCCAATAGTTGCACATAAAATTAATGGTTGCCGAAAACATAAAACAAGCACTTCGAACGGTCATATTGTATATCAATATTAAAACGATTAAGTATCCCTCAACTAGGCAATAAACGTTTTTAATTTGAAAACTAATGTTGTACCTTTGTATCATTAAACATCGATGTTGTATAGATATAAGCCATAACTATAAGTTGTTGTTAATAAGCACGTTTTTGATTGTCGTGTTTATTTGTTATATTAGTAAAACATCAGATTGAAAAGATAAGCAGAACAATAATTAATCATTAATATATTTATAAAATGTACGGAAAAATGCAAGAACACCTGCAAAATGAATTGAAGTCTATTCAAGAGGCAGGTCTTTACAAAGATGAGAGAATTATCGTAACACCACAAAAGGCAGAAATCAAAGTGAAATCGGGACAGGAAGTACTTAACTTCTGTGCAAATAACTATCTGGGACTATCAAACCACCCCGAACTGATTGCTGCAGCTAAGCAAACCCTTGACGAGAGAGGATACGGTATGTCATCTGTTCGTTTTATTTGTGGAACACAAGACACGCACAAAGAGCTTGAAAACGCAATCAGCAAGTTCTTTAAAATGGAAGATACCATTCTATACGCTTCATGTTTCGATGCTAATGGTGGTCTTTTCGACCCACTACTTACAGCCGAAGATGCTATTATTTCAGACTCGTTAAACCATGCATCTATCATTGATGGAGTTCGTTTAAGCAAGGCAAAGCGCTACCGCTATGCTAATGCTAATATGGAAGAACTAGAAAAATGCTTAATAGAGGCACAAGAGCAGCGTTTTAGAATGATTATTACTGATGGAGTCTTTTCTATGGATGGAAACGTAGCTCCTATGGATAAAATTATCGAATTGGCCGAAAAGTATGATGCACTAGTAGCTGTTGACGAAAGTCACTCGGCAGGAGTTGTAGGAAAAACAGGTAGAGGTGTTTCTGAATTGTACGACTGCTTTGGCAAAATTGATATCATCACTGGTACACTAGGCAAGTCTTTTGGTGGCGCTATTGGTGGGTTCACAACTGGTAAGAAAGAGATTATCGATATGCTACGTCAACGCTCGCGTCCATATTTATTCTCAAACTCAATTCCTCCATTAGTAGCATGTGCCGGAGTTAAAGCATTTGAATTGCTTGACAAAGAAAACACACTACAAGACAAACTTCATGAAAATGTGGATTACTTTATTTCAAAAATGAAAGAGGCTAAGTTTGATATCAAGCCTACCGAATCTGCAATTTGTGCAGTGATGCTTTATGATGCAAAACTTTCGCAAGAATTTGCAGCCGAACTATTGGAAGAGGGAATTTACGTAACAGGATTTTATTTCCCAGTAGTACCAAGAGACGAGGCTCGTATTCGTGTTCAATTGTCGGCAGCTCACACTCGCGAGCATCTCGACAAGGCAATTGCTGCATTCATTAAAGTTGGAAAGAAATTAAACGTTATTTAATTTAAATCATATATGAAAGCGTTAGTGAAATTACGCCCTGAAAAGGGGCTCTGGATGGAAGAAGTTCCTATGCCAGAGATAGGTGTAAATGATGTTTTGATTAAAATGAAAAAAACATCCATTTGTGGCACCGACCTACATATTTATATGTGGGATGATTGGGCAAAAAAGACAATCAAAACTCCTATGATTATCGGTCACGAGTATGTGGGCGAGATTGTGGATATGGGTAGCGGTGTCAAAAACCTAAAAGTAGGTGATAGGGTTACGGGTGAGGGGCACTTAGCGTGCGGTCATTGTCGCAACTGTCGCCGCGGTAAACTTCACGTTTGCGAAAATACAGTTGGGATTGGTGTAAACATTGATGGGGCATTTGCTGAATACATGGCTTTGCCTGCTGAAAATGTTATCAAGCTTGACGATCGTATTCCTGATGAGATTGCATCAATCATGGACCCATTTGGTAATGCTACACACACAGCTCTATCTTTCCCTCTGATAGCCGAAGATGTGCTTATCACCGGTGCAGGACTTATTGGAAGCATGGCTACTGCGGTTGCCAAATTTGCAGGAGCTCGATACATCGTGGTTACCGACCTAAGTGATTATCGCTTAGAGATTGCTAAAAAGATGGGTGCAACAATTACTGTAAACCCTTCAAAAGGTGAGACCATTGAGCAAGCTATCGAAAAGCTTGGTATGACTGGTTTTGATGTTGGCTTGGAGATGTCTGGTTCGCCACATGCTTTCAACGATATGTTGAAAAACATGTACAATGGCTCTAAGATTTCTCTATTGGGTATCTTACCAAACAACACAGTTATTGATTGGGATGCAGTAATCTTTAAAGCTCTTACAATTAAAGGTATTTATGGTCGTGAAATGTGGGAAACATGGTATCAAATGGAGCAAATGCTTATTTCAGGTATCGACCTTAGCCCAATAATTACGCATAGATACTCTATCGACGATTTCCAAAAAGGATTCGACGTGATGGAGAGCGGGCACTGCGGTAAAGTTATTCTAAGCTGGTAGTATCTATCTACTTATTGGGTCGGAGTTCGGATATGGTTACTATTTGAAAGTTTGTATCTAATTCAATTTTCTCAATGTATCCATATTTGTTTTCCAAACTCCCATCCTGATTGGTTACAACTTTGTGAAGAGGCACATTCACTTTATAGTGTTCAATTGTTGTCTTCTCGTATGTAATGCTACTAATATCAGGTACAAAATTAATAGTTGGTGATTGCTTTTTCGAACCCGAAATAAGCAAATCGCCAACTATTTTTTCTTTATATCCACCACCAATATTATAAAACTGAAAAACACGTGGGGCAAGATATCTTTCGAGGTTGTCGGCATTTATTGCGGATAGGGCTACAAAAAACCCATCAATAGTTTGTTTAATGCTGTCTAATTCGGTGGCAACAATGCTTTGGCGTTGCGATAACAAGTATAATCGCTCCTTAGCCTCATTCATATAAAATCCTTCAAACTCACCATCCGACGATTGAGTCAAATATCTTTGATAACTCTCTTTGGTATTGTCTTTAAGTGAAGCGCACCACGAAAGCGAGTCCAATCTCTTTCGAACCAAAGGTTTGTAAGCCGTTTGGGGATTGTTAGCGATAAAATCTTTAAGTGCAGCACTATTATCCGAATATTGAAGCTCCATCCATCTATCTGATTCACCTCTCTTTAAATTCATAATAGCATCCTCTGCCAACTGATAGTTTTTTCCTTTTGGAAAGCTAATCATATAGTCGAGATACGATGATATTGTGTTCTCCTTAATGGCTTC
Source organism: uncultured Proteiniphilum sp. (assembly GCA_964439965.1). Taxonomy (GTDB): domain Bacteria; phylum Bacteroidota; class Bacteroidia; order Bacteroidales; family Dysgonomonadaceae; genus Petrimonas. Next base: position 22,151 of record CAYTQG010000028.1, on the reverse strand, counting down.
ATTCCATTTCGATTTCTCTCTATTACCTTGTATGACTGTGTTTTTGAATACAAAGAATGAAGTAATAGCTCCAACCGTTATTATGGCTATCCACATCGCTATTTGTGGTACTTTAGTCCTCCTCTTCGGTTGTGCCGGTGTTGCTATGGGCTTTGGTTCTTCTTCAATTTTTTGCTTAATGGGTTCTATATTAACTTTTTGTTGAATGCTATGTTTGTTGTTAATATCAACCTCATACTCATTCTCAATCTTTTTCTTACACGATTCGCAAAAAAGATCAGATGAGTCTTTATTATTACCACACAGTGGGCATATGTTCGACATACTATTTTATTTTGATGGATTATTCTTCATCTACAAAGATAAAGAATGTATTTAAATATTAAAGCCACCTCAAATAAATGAAGCGGCTTTAACAGTGCATATATCAGAAGCGTATCTAGTAAGGTATGGTTAGTTTTCTGAAGATTCAAAACTCTTTGGAATATCGCAATAAAATTTTCAGGGCATAAAATATGTTTGAAGAGCTAAATCAGATATTTTAGATGATAAATAGTAATTGAAATGAAATCACTATTCTTTGATTTCTGTTGAAAAATAATACCTTTGTAATGATGTATAAATAATCCTCAAAATATTCTGACAATGAAATTAAAAATAACATTCCTATCATTAGTACTAGTTTTTTCTATTCTTACTCTTTATTCTCAAACCGAGATTATTGCACATCGTGGATATTGGAAAACTGAGGGATCGGCTCAAAATTCTATTTCGTCGCTTATTAAAGCAGACTCGATTGGGGTTTATGGCTCAGAGTTGGATATATGGTTGTCATCGGATGGTATTCCAGTTGTAAATCATGATGCTGAAGTATATTTGAATGGTGAGAAAATAGTGATTCAGGACTCTCACTCGAGCACTATTAGAAAAGTTGCACTATCAAATGGTGAGAATATACCCACGCTAGAGGAATATTTGGATGCATATGCAGATTGCACACATACTAAACTAATAATTGAGTTTAAAACTCACAAATCTGCTGCTCAGGAAAGGGAATTGGCACAAAAAACAGTTCGCATGATTAATGAACGAGGACTATCGGATAGGGTGGAGTATATTGCTTTTGGAATTAATTTTATTAATCTTATAAATGAGTTAGCTCCTGATTCTCCAAAATACTATTTGAATGGAGATTTAACGCCCAGGGCAATTAAGGCACTAAATGCTTCGGGTATTGATTATAATTATGGAGTGATTGATAAATATCCTGAATGGGTAGAAGAAGCTCATAGCTTGGGGCTTAAGGTGAATGTGTGGACTGTGAATGCTGAGGATCAGATAACAAAAATGCTCAAATTGGGTGTGGATTATATAACCACCGATGAGCCTGAAGTTGTAAGAAACATTATAAAAAATTTGAAATGAGCTTAGACGAGCAATTAGTAAATGCTATTAATTTAGCAGTTGAGGTTCATTCGGAACAGACAGATAAAAATAATCAACCATACATTAATCATGTATTGCGTGTGATGAATGCTGGACAAACAATTCAAGAAAAAATTGTTGGTGCATTGCACGATGTTATTGAGGATAGCCCTATGACGATTGAAGATTTGCTAAACAAAGGATATAGCAATGAGATTGTGGAAGCGGTGAATGCGATGACTTTCTATAATAATTCAGAATCGTATGACGAGTATATAAATAGATTGATCAATAACCCTATTGCCGCAAGAGTGAAGCTTAACGATCTAACCGATAATATGGATTTGAGGAGATTAAGCTCTTTGGATGAAGAGGCTGTAGGGCGGCTGAAGAAGTATTTCAAAGCATATAAACAGATAATAAATAGCTTTTCAAAATAGATAATAATTTTTAATGGCAGGACTTTATATTCATATTCCATACTGCAAAACTAGATGTATTTATTGCGACTTTTATAAGGAAACAGATGAAAGCACTATGGAGCGTTTTACCAAATCGTTGTGTTTGGAATTTATTTTAAGAAAAGATGAGGCTAAGGAGCCTATTAAAACTATCTATTTTGGGGGTGGCACACCAACTAGATTACATGCTACGCATTTCGAGGATATCTTCTCGCATATATACTCAAATTATAATGTTTTGCCAGATGCTGAAATAACCATTGAGGCAAATCCTGATGATTTGAATGATGAGTATATCTCGCTTGTAAAGCAACTCCCAGTGAATCGTATTAGCATTGGCATTCAGAGCTTTGATGATAAAGAATTGAAGTTTTTGAGTCGCCGACATAGTGCTCAAGAGGCAGTTGACGCGGTAAAAAGATGTCAGCAAGATGGATTTGATAATATTAGCATCGATTTGATTTATGGACTACCTAATCAAACTCTTTCTGTATGGGAATCGAACATACAAAAGGCTATCAATTTGGGAATACAGCACATATCGGCTTATCATCTTATTTATGAAGAGAACACAAAGCTATACACCTTATTAGAAAGGGGTAGGGTAACGCCCGTGGCGGATGATATAAGTATTGAAATGTTTTCGATGTTGATTTCAAAACTTAAAGATTCTGGATTTGAGCAATATGAAATATCAAACTTTGCTAAGAATGGACAATACTCTAAACACAACACATCTTATTGGTTAGATCATAAGTATATTGGCTTTGGTCCTTCCGCCCACTCATATAATGGCGAGAAGAGATCTTGGAATATATCATCGATAGGAAAATATATGCTTGCAATCGAGAATAATGAGCTGCTACAAGAGAGTGAAGTGCTGTCTGAATATGAAAAGTATAATGAGTTTATCCTTACGAAGCTCAGAATGATGAAGGGTATGAATTTAAATGATTTAAGAAGTCACTTTGGCGATAAGCTTTATAATTATTGTATGCAGATAGCCAAAAAGTATATTGATGAACAACTATTAATCGTTGAGGGTGATATGCTTAGGTTGACACAAAAAGGTATTTTTATTTCTGATGGTATTATGAGTAGTTTGATGTGGATTGATTAAGTAAGAATTCTCTCTATTCGTACTTCAATACTATCTTCTTGAATTCGTTTGTGTCAAGTATATGGCTCAACCAATTATTTAGACTATCGAGGAGGTCGGTCGATTCTTTTCGCAAAGCCCAAGATTCGAGTTGTGTAAAGCTAAGTGCTGTATCAATATCTATTTCGGGAAGTTGTGGTGCAAGCTTTTTTGCAACTTTCTCATTGCAAACAGTAAAATCAATATCGCCACCGGCCACCATCATCACTAGCTGTTCCTCTTCGTATGTGTCGTTTTCCTCAATAAAAATAGTGTCTCCAATCTCGTTTGCTAGATTTTGTAAGCGCATTATTGCAGGAGAATCTTTGTGAACAAATATTGTTTTATTCGCCAAATCTAATTGTTGGCGTATGGGATCAATACTATCGTTATAGATGGCTTTACGCTGAACAAGAACATATTTGTTTTTATTTATTGGTTGCGTAAAATTATACCTCTCTCTTAGGCTTGTGTTTACGGGAATGTTTCGAGCTATTACGTCATACTTTCTTTCATCCAATCCCTTTAGATTATCATCTAAGCTATTTTCTAGGAAAAGATTTACTTTGATATTCCAATCATTTTCTAGCTCCTTTATTAATTCGTATTGAAAACCACCGATTGTATCTTCAGCAACAAAATATCCAAATGTGTTGTAATCGGTTACAACATTTAATACCTCACTCAACATTATTTCATCGTAATCCCGCGGAAGACTTATATTCGACTTGCTCTTCAAGTTGAACAGAACTACCATCAAATAGATAGCTATTGCAAGTAAAACAAAATATAATATGAGTCTTATTTTGATTTTCATACGATATAGAGCTTGATATATTTAAATGTTTTTAGTTATGTAAGTCAACGGACAATCCCAGTCTAAGCATTGCCGGATTTACTGGATAGTTGGGCAACGAAAAATACTCACGTGGCTTTAGGAATGATGATGCAGCATTATAATACATTATAAAAAAGCGTGTTTGCTTGAGATGCATATTTGCATACACTGTGGCGATAGGGTAGTTACCTATCTCTTTTTCCTTTTGATTATAAAACTGAAGTAAGGCTGGCTCATAACCTGGGGCATAGTAGCTTGTGTGATAGTGAGCATCTATACCAAATTGAAGTGTCAGTTCGTTTACAATTAATGCCTTTAAGTACATATTAGAGTAAACACTGAACGTAGGTACAGGAATCACATCCTCATTGCTTGAGGTTTGATACACTACCTCATTATCCCAATTGAAGATGCCAAGCCTTAGTCTCTGGTTAATTTTAGCCATAAGCACTTGCACGTTATCACCGCTTTGAGAGATAGCTCTGTCCTTATCAAAATAGATGTGATTTTGAATATTTTCTACACCTACGCTTAATGAGGTTTTGGTGAAAGGAACCCAAAGCTTACCACCGAGGAATACTTTTCTTGTATCCCCAAAGTCATTGTTCCACCAATAATATTTTGATCGGTAGTTGCTTTGCAAATAAGTTGGTTTTAGGTTCTTCAAATAAGCTTGTGCACTTAATGTAGCTTGCTTACCTGCTATATTGTATCTGGTTTCAACATCTCCTTCAAGCTTCAACTCGCCAAGATTTGCACCTAGAAGCCCAATATCAGCTCGTGCATTGAATCTCAAAAACTCTCCTTGTTGCTTATTTAATATTCCACCTACATAAACTGAGTTCTCATTATGTGTGCTTCTTCCAATTGCTCCGTCAATCTCATCTATCATTGTATATTTCCTGAGATCGTGCTCGATAAAGCCAGTAAGGCCAAACTTAACCCAAGGTTTAAATCCTTCATTAAGTGAAAGTGCCAACGTGTTTTTAATAGATCTGAATGTGGTGCTATCATCAACTGCCGAGTTGTAATATTTGTTGTTATAAAACTGATCTATATATTGCATCCTTTCGCCGTCAACATTCACTTGTGTTGTGTCGTAAGATATAAACCTTCTGTTTTGATCTAAATATTGAGATGTAAGTATTACACTAGCAACTGGCACAAACTCTCTGTCAACTAGCGAATCTAAATCGTTTGTGTAATATCCAAGATTATATTTACCTGAAAAGAATAATTGATTGGTACCAACTTTATTCCATGTTTCGTTGAATCTAACAGGTATATCAACTGATTGAAATGTTTGTCCTATCGATTCGGGATCAGTAATAAATGTTTCGTCAGTAATTCCACCATTTTCAAAATGCTTAGCTAATGAAGTTGCTGCATATAGATGAGTTTCAAACTTATCGGTAATATAATTTCCAAATAAGCTCCAGTTGTTGTGCTTAGTTCCTTGTGCTTTATACAGTCCTTTGGCGTCAACTATGTTGCCTTCGAATGCAATGTTTGCCTTTTTATTAAAATTAGTGGTTAAAAGGGCATTTAGCCTTTGTTCTCTCATTGGGCGACTTCCAGCAGTTTGGTAATCAATCTTTGCATATGGAACCCGAGTGTTGTAAAATACCTGTTTGTCGGGACCATAATTATAAGGCTTGTACGCATCGTAAAATGGGAATAAACTAGGGTCATCATTATCGAAAAAAACCTTCGACATTATTGGAGAGCCAACAGTTCCCAAATAACCAGATGCAACAGAATATCCATCAGGCAACATTGTTTGCTGAAAGTTGTATTTTGCAGTGTCCATAGGCACTATGTGTCTATCTCCATTTCGTGGGTCAATATACCAAACAGTAGCAGCAGGAAGCTCCAAGTTTACAGTATCAACCGCAGCGGCGGGTGTTTTGTTTTGTCTTGTCTGTGGAGTTACGCTTGGAACTGTCTCTGGAAGCTCAGTTTCATTAGTGTTTGTTGAATCTGGCGGCATAATAATCCGCGACTGAGACAAACATACCGATGAAAATGTTAGAGATATAATAAATATGAGTATTCTTTCTTTCATTGATTGCAAACTTACATAAAAAAATGTCATCGATGTACTATTAGGTTTTTTTTGTGGGAGTAATTATGTGGCAAAGCATCTACAAGTCTCCCAAATCTTTAATATCATTTATGTTATAAGGCGTAGCCTGATAAACAAAATAGTTTAGCCAGTTTATATATAGCAAATTGGCATGCGATCGCCATTTAACTAATGGAGCCTCTTTTGGATTGTTGTTCTTGTAATAATTTAATGGCATTTCCACATTATCCATTCCTTTTTTCAGGTCTCTCATATATTCATCATGAAGCGTGTTGGGCGAATATTCGGAATGGCCAGTAACATAAAACTCTCGTCCGCCTCTCGAAGATAATATATACACCCCAGCTTCGTCAGATTCTGATAGAACATTGAGTTCAGGATGATTTCGTACCTGATCAGCATCGATAGTTGTGTGCCTACTATGGGGGGCATAAAACTCGTCATCAAAACCTCTAAATAATGGGAAGGTAGAATCGTTTATCGTGTGATTGAAAACACCAAATAGCTTCTTCTCTAGTGGATGTTTCTCTATATTATAAAAATGATTTAATGCTGCCTGAGCACCCCAGCAAATATAAAATGTGGATGTAACATGAACTCGGGCCCAGTCAAATATTTCAGTTAGCTCATTCCAATATCTAACATCTCTAAAGCTTAGCATCTCCACTGGAGCCCCGGTAATAATCATTCCATCGTAATACTTATCTTTTATTTTAGGAAAAGTGGTATAGAAAGATACTAAGTGCTCAATCGGAGTATTCTTAGGCTTATGAGTTGAAAGACCTAAGAAGCTTATTTCTACCTGCAGCGGAGAGTTTGAAAGTAGCCTTATAAGATCAGTTTCGGTTGTTACCTTTAAGGGCATAAGGTTCATAATAAGAATTCTCAGAGGTCTGATATCTTGTGTGGAAGCTCTCAAATCTTCCATAACAAAAATATTCTCCCTTTTTAATATCTCTATTGCGGGTAGTCTATTGGGTAAATTAACGGGCATAATTATTCTATCTAAATTATTAGCCCGTAAAATTATCTATTTTATTACATATATGTTCATAACTTACCAAGTTTAATAGATATTTCTTATTTTTTATTTTTCATAGACATACCATAGGTGCCTAGCAACTTGCCTAAACCATGATATTTACCATAATTAAAAGACATTAGGTTTAATTTCTCAAGCTTGATACGATGTGATTCTTTGTCCAACAACTCGTTGTTTATCTTTACATTTACAATCTCTGAAATAAACATATCATGAGACCCATAATTGATTATAGATTTTACTGAACATTCTATATTTACAGGAGATTCTGCAATAAATGGAGCGTTAATTCTTTTTGCAAAATCGATTGTCAATCCCAAATCGCTAAACTTGTTTACCTCCGAACCTGTAGTTAGTCCACAATAATCAACTTGTTCGGATAGCTCTTCTGTTGTAAGATTTATAACAAACTCCATATTTCTTTTTATAATGGCATGCGAGTGCCTATCGGGCTTAATCGATATATAACAAATTGGAGGGTCAGACGAAATTGTACCCATCCAACATGTTGTGAAAATATTGTACTCGTCTCTGTTTTGGCCACAACTAATTAATGCAACAGGTAAGGGATATATCATCGCCCCTGGCTTAAGATCTACTTTCATTGATAATTCTAACTATAATTGTTACTCTTAAAAATAAGTACCACGAAATTATGAATATCTATAGGTATAGAAATTCATTGCTAATATTAAAGGTCTTGGCTATAACCCTTGAAGTTACAATCTGTCTAAAAAAAGATTAGACAACTAATCGTAAAATTATGTGTAGAATTATCAAGTGAGGGTTTGGTTATTTTAGAACAATCTCTTCTTTTGTCATTTTTAATTCACAGTAGTGACATTGTAATACTACGCGCGCTTTGTCAATAACGTGAAACCTCGTACTCATTGGCTCATTGTTAGTGATACACTTTGGGTTGTTACAAGAAACTATTTCTACAATTTCTTCAGGAAGTGTTACTTTCTTCTTTTCAATAACTTCATAATTCTTGATTATGTTTAGATTGATGTTTGGCGCAACTAAGGCAATACGATTAATTTCATCTTCCTCAAAAAACTTATTTGAGATTTTAATGATGCCTTTCTTATTCATTTTGCTGCTGTTCAAATTGTTTCCTATTGTAACTCTATTGTCAAGTTTTTGTATCTTTAATATAGAGACTACCTTGAAAACAACATTTGTGGGGATATGATCAATTGCTGTCCCACTCTCTAAAGCTGCTACTTGTAACTCTTTACCCATTGTGATATTTTTCTTTTAAATATCTCTCTTCTACATCATATGTTCTATTATAACACAAATAGTCCTAAATTGTTGAAAAGAGCTTTTTGTTTTTTTATTTTTTTGTTTCTTCAATGCCCATTAAGTCGCATATAATAGCTTGTCTGGTGAAAACTCCATTCTCTGCTTGCTGAAAATAATATGCCTTTGGATTATTATCCACATCATGACTTATCTCTGTAACACGTGGTAAAGGATGTAACACTTTAAGGTTATCCTTAGATTCATCAAGCATACTATTGTGTAGCACATATATGTTTTTCACCTTCTCGTATTCCATCAAATCAGTAAATCGCTCACGCTGCACCCTAGTCATATATAATATATCGGCATTGTTTATAGATTCATGATTGAACTCAAAAAACTCTTTGTATTTAATGCCCCTATTATCGCAAGCCAATTTGTACTTTTCGGGTATTCGTAACTCTTCGGGTGCTACAAAATTAAATGTTGGATTGAAATATGATAGTCCTTGAATTAATGAATGTACGGCTCGTCCATATTTTAAATCTCCCACAATTGTTATAGTTAAATTTTCGAGAGTGCCTTGTGTTTCAAATATTGTAAACAAATCGAGCATTGTTTGAGTGGGGTGTTGATTTGAACCATCACCCGCATTTATTATAGGCACAGGTGATACTTCCGAGGCATAGCGAGCCGAACCTTCAAGATGATGGCGCATAATAATTAAATCAGCATAGTTGCCAACCATCATTACTGTGTCTCTCAGCGATTCACCCTTTGTAGAGCTACTGGTTGCCGAATCTGAGAATCCTATAACTCTTCCTCTGAGTCTATTGACTGCAGTTTCGAAGCTTAATCTAGTTCTTGTTGAGGGTTCAAAGAAAAGGCTCGCACATACTTTGCCCTGCAAATAATCTTGATTGGGATTGCTTTTGAAATTCTTGGCACTTTTTAAAATGCGTAAAATGTCATCTTTGGAATAATCTCCAATATCTACTAAACTTTTTGGTCTCATGTCAGCTATTATCAAATGTCATATATTCTTACTACAAAAGTAGCGATTTAAAGTAAACGTTCGTGTTTTTATTAGCATTTTATTTTAATACAACAACCTCACCAATCCCATTCATTCTGTTGGGAGTTGGCGAGGTTGCAATTGCTAATTGATATAATAATCAATTATTTATTCCATACTCGTGGTGCTGGAACTGGTTTTAGAGGCTGACGATCTTTAAGCTCTTTCATTACCTCTTCAATAGCTCTGTCAAGCTGTTGATCTTCACCATTCCACTCTTTGATAGGATCATTGTCTATCTCGATATCTGGGTTTACTCCATAGTTTTCGATAATCCATTCACCTGTTTTAGCATCATAGCTTGTAAAGAATGGAACACGAATATCAGTGCCATCAATAAATGGAAGTGAACCTGAGATACCCACAATTCCTCCCCATGTGCGAGTGCCTATTAGTTTTCCTAATCCTAATGCTCTAAATCCCCAAGGGAACAAATCGCCATCTGAGGCAGAATATTTATTTATCAAACACACTTTGGGACCTACTTGCACAGCATCTGGAACAGTTCCTATTCTACTTGAACCCCTACGCATAGTTAGTCTGTATGGTTCACGCGCCAACCTTTCAAGAATCATAGGCGAAACATTACCACCACCATTTGCGCGGTCGTCTATTATCAGGCCTTCTTTATCCAGCTGTGGGTAGAAGTATTTAGCAAATTCATTTAGTCCATCTACTCCCATATCAGGGATGTAGATATAACCAATCTTACCATTTGAGGCTTCATCTACCTTTTTGATATTATTCTGAACCCACTCATAATGATAAAGTGAATACTCTTCATTGATAGGGTTTACAACTATTTTTCGAGCACCAGTAAGACTAGGCTTGTTGTTGATAGACAATTCAGTTGGCACTCCAGCTTTTCCAACTAATAGTGCATACATATCATTCACTGAGTTTGTGGCTATACCATCAATGCCAACAACAAATTCTCCTTCTTTTACATCAATACCTGGCTCACGCAAAGGCGATCTTAGCTTTTTGTCCCACGACTCACCTTTTAAAATCTTTTCTATTTTAAAGAAACCGCTCTTGTCTCTTGATACCTCTGAACCTAGCAGACCCAAGTCAACAGTGCTAGCACGTGGTGTTTCGCCTGGGTTTACATATGCGTGTCCTATATTTAATTCTCCAATCATTTCTCCAATCAAGTAGTTTAGGTCGAGACGAGTTTTTACGTATGGAAGCATAACAGCATATTTTTCTTTCATTGCTTTCCAGTCCACACCATGCATATTTTCTAAGTAGAATCCATCTCTATAAACTCTCCATGCCTCGTCATATATCTGAGCCCACTCTTGCGGATAATCGGTTGTTATTTTCATATGAGATAGATTGACAGCATTGTTTAGATTAACCTTCCCTGTTGGAATATTTTCTACATAAAACTGCCTTCCTTTTGAGAATAATGCCTTGTTACTTCCTGGCTCAATAGTCATACTTGCACCTTCGGCAATAGTTTCTTCCTTTTGCTTAGCAAGATCGTATAAAGATACTGTGCCATTTTTGGTGTAATATACTTTATCTTTGTTCATATAGAAGCCACGATAAAAACCTGTGGAAACTGGTAGTTTAACAACTCTATCAGTAATTCCATCAAAATCTATATTAACTGAAACAGTTGAGTCCTTTGGTGCTGGCTTCTTTTCTTCATTCACTTTAGCATCCTTTTCTAAGAAGGGAGAAGGAGTATCTTTGCCAAGAAGACTTAAATATACGCCATTAGCATTTCCATAAATATGATTCCACTCTTTAGATCCATAAGTAGGATTGAAATCTCTTGATGAGGAAAATACTATATACTTTCCATCTTGGCTAAATGTGGGGCTATACGATTCGTACCACTTGTCGGTAATTGCATATTCTTTTTTTGTGTCTATATTAAATACATACACCACACTAAAGTTGTTAGACTCAAGGCGAGTATAGGTTAGCCACTTATTATCGGGCGAGAAGCTTACGCCAGACGGTTCACCCACTGGATCTTGAAGAAGAGTGGTAACTCTTTTTGATGCTACATCTAATAGATTTAGTTTGTTGTTTCTATCGGTATAGGCAATAGATTTTGCATCGGGGCTCCAAACAAATGATCTGATATAGGTATCATTATTTTTAGTGAGCTGTATGGGTTCTATATTATCTATATCTTGAATATATATTTCGGTTTCGCCAGTTGCATCTGAAATGTAAGCAATATACTTACCGTCGGGCGACCATTTAGCACCTCTTTCGTGAGCACCAGGAGATTGAGTAATGTTTTTAGTTACCCCCTTATCTGCTGGAACATTAAATACCTCTCCACGTGCAGTTACTGCAAGTCTTTGTCCATCGGGCGATAGGCTAGCGCCTCTAACATACTTGCTACCTTCTTTTATTTCGCTACGTGCATAAATGTTGTCAGAAGCTAGTGTTATGTTTATCTTTTCAGCCTTTCTATTATCTGCATCTAATTTATATATATACCCTCCATTCTCAAATACAATAGTGTTCCCGTTAGCACTTGGGAACTTTATATCATAGTCGGTGAAGTTAGTAACTTTCGCAGTTTCTTTTGTATTTGTGTTATATACAAATAAATTCATGGTTCTATCTCTATCCGAAATATAGTATATATCGTCACCAATCCACATTGGCATTATATCCTGAGCCTTATTATTAGTGATATTTGTTACTGAATTTGCCGATTCATCATATATCCACACATCATCAGCCATGCCACCTTCGTAGTACTTCCATGTTCTAAACTCTCGCATCACTCTATTGTATGCAAGCTTATCTCCATTGGGCGAATAGCTACAGAACCCTCCTTCTGGAAGTGGAATTACATTAGATAAACCACCATGATTTGCTACACGATATAGCTTACCTGTAAATCCATCGCTTATTCTGTTGCGATAAATAATATCTTTTCCATCAGGTGTCCATCCCATCACTATATTGTTAGGGCCCATTCTATCACCTAGGTCGTCGCGTGCATTAGTTGCAGTATAGGTTATTCTAAGTGGCTCGCCACCTGTGGCCGGAATGGTATAAACCTCTGTGTTTCCATCGTATTGTCCAGTAAAGGCGATTGATTTTCCATCGGGCGAGAATTTTGGAAACATCTCATATCCAATGTGCGACGTGAGTCGTTTTGCCTCTCCGCCATTTATTGATACTGTGTACAAATCTCCTGCATAGGAGAAAACTACTTCACTTCCATTTGTGGTAGGAAAGCGTAAAAGGCGCGCCTCTTCTTGTGCTTCAATGCTACTCCAAACAAAAGCAAGTGCAAGTAAAAGCAAGATTTTCCTCATAGAGCATTAAACTTTTATTGATTTTTGAAATAAAAAAGCCTTTACAATGCTTACACTGTAAAGGCTTTGAATTAATTGTTTTTTTATAGTTCTAAATCTACGTCAAATAGTTCGTGCCAAGGTAGTCCTTGTTTGTTGAGTTGTTCCATAAATGGATCTGGATCAAACTCTTCAACATTAAATACACCTGGTTTTTTCCACAAACCTTGCATAAACATTCTAGCACCTATTGTGGCCGGAACGCCTGTAGTGTAGCTCACACCCTGTGCTCCAGTTTCGTCGTATGCTGCTTGGTGGCTACAGTTGTTGTAGATATAATATGTGCGTTCTTTTCCATCTTTAATACCACGTATGCGACATCCGATAGAAGTTTCACCAGTATAGTTTTCACCCAATTCGCCTGGATCTGGCAATACAGCTTTCAAGAATTGAATTGGAACAATCTTTTGTCCGTTATAATCAACCTCGTCAATACGTGCCATGCCTATATTCTGAATCACTCTTAAGTGAGTTAGATACTCCTGACCGAATGTCATCCAAAAGCGTGCACGCTTGATAGTTGGAAAGTTTTTTACCAACGATTCCAACTCCTCGTGATATATCAAATATGACTCTTTAGGGCCAATGTTTGGATATGTAAGTGGTTTATGAATTTCGTGTGGCTCTGTTTCAATCCACTCTCCATTCTCCCAATATTTTCCTTTTTGAGTAACCTCGCGAATATTTATTTCAGGATTGAAGTTTGTAGCAAATGCTTTACCATGATCTCCAGCATTGCAATCTACAATATCTAAGTAATGTATCTCATCGAAATGATGTTTAGCTGCATGAGCGGTGAAGATACTTGTTACACCGGGGTCAAATCCACAACCTAAGATAGCAGTAAGCCCCGCTTCCTTAAATCTGTCTTGATATGCCCATTGCCAGCTATATTCAAATTTAGCTTCATCCTTAGGTTCGTAATTTGCAGTATCTAAATAATTAACGCCACACTCAAGACATGCATCCATAATTGTTAGATCTTGGTATGGAAGAGCAACATTTATTACAAGCTCAGGCTTAAATTCATTAAAGAGTGCTACAAGTTCGGGTACACTGTCAGCATCAACTTGAGCTGTTTTAATTTCGACACCTGTGCGACGCTTAACATCCTCTGCTATTACATCACATTTACTTTTGGTGCGACTTGCCAGCATAATATCAGTAAAAACGTCATTGTTTTTTGCAACTTTATTAGCTACAACTGTTCCAACGCCACCTGCGCCAATGATTAATACTTTTCCCATTTCTAAAATTTATGATTAATGTAAATTATTAATATGTTTCATATTTCGTGTTTATATAATAATTGTTTTCATCAAACTCGAAACAATTTAATCTATACACTAACACTGAATATTCGACACTACAAACTTACATAAAAAAAACGTCTTTTTAATATATTGAGCAATAAAAATGAAGTTATAAATCATATATAAGACCTTGACTGATGCAGATTTATTGCCATTAGTACAGTTTAGGTACAAAATATAAATAGTTGATTTTAAGGCACAACTCTTTTCAGCTACTTTCTCAATTTTTATATATCTTGCCCAATAAAATATATTTGTAAAATTAGTTCGCAATCAGAATAGCAACTTCAGCGAGGTCATTTTGTTTACATGTTGCTTTTAGTCAGTCTGGCTTTTTTATTTTTTAATTAAACCTTATCTTTGCTGATCTCATTTAATTAATCAAACAAAAAATAATCAATACAAATATGGACGAAGAAAAAATCCAACAAATTACTCAATCAACAAGTGCTATTAATAATTGGACGAAGGAATTTCTGACAAACTTAGGAATTGGTAGCGAGTGGATAAACTACATCAGTGCTTTCTTTATATTGATTGTGCTTTCTCTTATAGTTTTTATAGTATATCATATCACAAGATTTATTCTTAGAGGAGTATTTCAGAAATTTTCATCAATACCCAAGATGTCTTTCTTAAAGCACCTCTACGACCGACGCTTCCCTCATTATTTGTCGATGATAATACCATTTAGCTTGGTGAAGGGATCTATCCCTATTGTATTCGAATCCTTTCCAAGTTTTATGAGGCTTGCCGATAAGCTTGCCGATATGTATCTTGTGTTTTACGTTATCTGGCTGATTATGTCTGTTATCAATGCCTTCGGCGATTCGCTTCGAACCAAAACGCAATTGCGCGACAAGCCCATCGATAGCTACATTCAAGTGGTACGAATAATTTTTTATTTCTTCGGATTTATAATTTTAATATCAATATTTACGGGCAAAAACCCAATGTACTTTGTAGGTGGCTTGGGTGCTGCATCAGCAATCCTAATGTTGGTGTTTAAAGATACTATTATGGGTTTTGTAGCAAGTATTCAAGTATCGGCAAACGATATGGTACGCATTGGCGACTGGATAACTATGCCTAAATATGATGCCGATGGAGATGTCATTCAGATTACTTTGACTACCGTTAAGATTCGCAACTTTGATAAAACTATCACCACAATTCCACCCTATGCACTTGTTTCTGATTCGTTTCAAAACTGGCGAGGAATGCAGGAAAATGGTGGAAGACGACTAAAACGCTCTGTTTTTATAAAGCAGTCATCCATTAGGTTTATTGAAAAAGATGAACTTTCGGAACTAATGAAAATCCAGACCGTGGCAAAATATATTAGCGAGCGTACTACAGAGATAGATGGATACAACACAAAGACAGGTGCCGATAAGTCTTTGGCTGTGAATGGACGTAACTTAACCAATATGGGGCTCTACAGAGCTTATATTCAAAACTACTTGCAAAAACATCCAGGGGTTCACAAAGAGATGACTACAATGGTGAGACAATTGCAACCAACATCCAAGGGGCTACCATTAGAGCTTTATTTCTTTACATCCACAATTGCATGGCTAGAGTACGAAAATATTGTTTCGGATATATTTGATCATATCACTGCAGCAGCCAAATATTTCGATATTGAGCTATTTGAGGATATCTCAAATCCAATTTCTAAAGTGGAGTAGGATAGCCTAAAGCTACGATATAGATATCAACATATTTAATTGAAGAGCAATGTGATGAATATTTCATCTCGTTGCTCTTTTTTTGTGTTAATTACAACATTTGTTTTTGTATCTTTGTTGCATAATTTTATTAGTTATATGAGAAGTTTTGCGAGCGATAATAATTCTGGTGTACATCCTTCAATAATGAATGCTATCAACGAGTGTAACCACAATCATGCACTAGGATATGGTGATGATGAATGGACCAAAGAAGCCGAAACTTTATTAGTCGATTTAGTTGGCAAGAATGATGCGTCCGTATGTTATGCGCTTACCGGAACTGGAGCAAACGTAATAGCCCTTCAGGCATGTACTCAATCTTTCAATAGTATTATATGCGCCTCCACAGCACATATTGCAGTTGATGAGTGTGGTGCACCCACCAAGTTAACTGGTTGCCCACTAAAGGAGATTAAAACTGAAGATGGAAAACTTACGCCTGAGCTTGTGAAACCATTTCTTTCAGGATTTGGATTTGAGCATCATTCGCAGCCGAAAGTAATTGCCATTTCGCAACCTACTGAAATGGGTACAGTTTACACCCCCGACGAGATAAAACAATTGGCCAATCTAGCTCATTCACACAATATGTATCTATTTATGGATGGTGCACGCTTAGCTAATGCTTGTGCGTCTAATAAACTATCTTTAAAGGACTACACAACTGATTGTGGTGTAGATATTTTTACTTTTGGTGGAGCTAAAAATGGACTCATGTATGGTGAGGCTGTTGTATCACTAAGGCCAGAATTATCCCAAAACTTAAAATATATTCGTAAGCAATCAACTCAGCTGGTCTCAAAAATGAGATACATTTCAGCACAGTTCATAGCATACCTTAAAGATGATTTGTGGATAGAAAGTGCTCACAATGCCAACACAATGGCAAAAAAACTGGCAGAGATATTGAATGAATTTAATATTAAATTGACTCAAAGTGTAGATTCTAATGCTGTTTTCTTTACTATGTCGAACGAAGTGACTTCAAAGCTAAGGGAAAACTTCTATTTCTACGATTGGGATATTATGACACACGAGCGACGCATGGTGTGCTCGTGGGACACAACCGATAACGACCTGCTAAGGCTAAAACAGTGTCTAGTGGTTGCTACTAATGATAAATAAATTTTTTAATTATATTATTTATGTTTGATTTTTTAGATGTTTATCCATGGCTATTGCCTGTGATGATATTTTTTGGTCGAATCTTCGATGTTTCGTTAGGAACTCTGCGAATTATTTTTGTGTCGAAAGGTGAGAAGTATAAGGCTCCAATAATTGGCTTCTTTGAGGTCTTTATTTGGGTAGTTGTTATATCTCAGATTTTGTCGCGTGCTAATGATTTAACTGCTTATTTTTCGTATGCTGCTGGATATGCCACGGGCAATTATGTAGGCATTTTGCTTGAAAAACGTATTGCCTACGGAATAGTTCTATGCCGAATTTATACGCAAAAGAATGGTTTTGAGCTGATTCAGAAGCTAAATGCTAAAAACTATGGAGCCACAATGACGCATGGCAAGGGCTCTACCAATGATATAGACATTGTAGAGACTGTGATAGATAGAAAGGAGATGAAAAAGCTTGAAGCAATCGTTACAGAGTTCGATTCAAACATTTTCTATGTTGTGGAGGATGTGCGCACCCGACAAAATGGAATATTCCCACAGCGAAGAAATATTCTTACACGTTGGCGTATGGGAAAATAGAGGATTAATTAGTCTAAAGCCTCTAACACATCATGAAGTAATAAGTCAAAGTCCATATTATTTCTTGACTTGGGCGAGTATCCCAATACAACTACTGCTGCCTCTTGCTCAGGCAAAATAAATATTCTTTGTCCATCGTGCCCATTGCATGAGTACATGCTAGTGGGCGCCGATGGTAAAGTTTTAGATAGATTTAGCCAAAACGATGCACCATATTCTCCACTGCTATCGCTAGTCAAATCGGTAGTATAATCAACCCAACCGTTTGGTAATACCTTTTCACCATCAAAATATCCATTATTAAGATACAGCAATGCAAACCGTGCATAATCTAAAGCGGTGGCATATATATATGATGAGCCAACTTGAACCCCCGACTCATCTAATTCGAACACCGCATTGGGCATACCAATTTTATAGAATAATTGTTCGTAAGCATATTTGTAATAATCATCTGTATTGTCAAAGCTGTTGCGCATAAGTCTATTAACAATATTGGTTGACCCAGACGAATAGTACCACTTGGTGCCAGGCTTGTGTCTCAAAGTTCTACTAGCTGCATATTCTCCAAAGTCGCTCTCACAATGTAGCATCACAGTCACATCCGATCTATTGCCATAGCCCTCATTCCATTTTAGCCCACTATTCATTCTTAGTAAATCATTCACTGTGATTTCGTTTCTCTCATCATATTCCCATTCGTCAACCATTGCGGGCGAGTATATATCAATCTGTTCATTAAGAGACATTATGCCAGCTAGTGCGCTTGTGAAACTCTTTGCCATTGACCACGATAGCAGCTTTGTGTCTCTACTTATACCATCACTATAGCCCTCTATTACGGGCACTCCCTTGTGTAAAACCACAAATGCAAATGCATGACCACCATATTTAGAGTTGATAATAAGATTCTCTTTTATCTGGTTCAGTTTGTCAATATCTGCCCCAGTATTTGTGGTAGGCAGTATATTACCCATAGGCCAATTGATAGTATCGGGACTATAGGGAGCTACTATTGTGGGCAAATCATCAAATAAATCATCTTCATCCTGAATGAGTGTGCATCCATATCCCTCACGATATATTGCAACCGACTTATCCCACAAAAAGCTACTTGTCACTCTCTTATTGTCATAATCGACAACATTCTTAGCATATTTTATAAATGAAAAATTAAGATCGAGTGCCTCCACATCCTCTTGTGCACGTTCGGATACAAATACAGCTGAGGCAAGATTTTTGGCAGCATAGCCTGTGATAATGGGTAAAAGCGAATTTATATAAATAGTGCCGCCTATGATAATGGCAGCCACCAGTGCTATAGAGCTATATTTTATTCTTTGATTTATTTTCATAGTAGTATTCTCCTCTAGTTATTGATTAGATATATGAGAGTTGATTGGATTTTACGATTTTTTCTTTCATTAATAAACAACCAAAATGAGGCTAAAGTTCGCACCACTATGATTTTTTCTACACTCCGTTTCTTTTTGCCTCTTGCCAGATGGTTTCCATTTCGTCTAGAGTCATGTCTCTGAGCACCTTGCCATTGTCTTTGATTTTTTTCTCCATATAGTTGAAGCGATATATAAATTTCTGATTTGTGCGCTCAAGGGCATTATCGGGATTAACTCCATAAAGCCTAGCAGCGTTGATGATACTAAATATCATATCGCCAAATTCAGCTTCCATTTTATCCTCGTTTGCCTTTTCTATTTCTACCTCTAGCTCGTTAATCTCCTCTTTTACTTTGTCCCACACATCTTGACGCTCGTTCCAATCAAATCCCGAGTTTCGTGCTTTGTCTTGTATGCGATAGGCCTTTACCATTGATGGTAGCGATGAGGGTACGCCCTCGAGTACTGTTTTGTTGCCACCTTTTTCTTGTAGTTTAATCTCCTCCCACGATTTTTCTACATCTCCTGCGGTACTGCTTGTTTTGTTTCCAAACACATGAGGATGCCTAAATATTAGTTTATCACAAATAGCATTGCACACATCGGCCACATCAAAAGCCTTTTTCTCTTCCCCAATTTTTGAGTAAAACACTACGTGCAATAGAAGATCACCAAGCTCCTTTTTTATCTCCTCATCATCGTTGTTCATGATGGCTTCGGCTAGTTCGTAAGTCTCCTCTATAGTGTTTGCCCTTAAGCTTTCGTTTGTTTGCTCTCTATCCCACGGGCATTTCTCTCTAAGCTCGTCCATCACATCTAGCAATCGACCAAAAGCTTCCAATTTTTGTTCTCTAGTGTTCATTCTAGTTATATTTTAAAACAAATAGAGACACAAAAATGCTTTGTGTCTCTATAAATATTTATGTTGTTGAATATTTTACTTATTGAAGTTTCTCAATCCAGTTTCAAGGAAAGTGATATAGTTTGGTACACTTTCGTCGTAAGGATGTGCTGGTGCAAGAGGCTTGCCTTGATGATCAAGAATTACATAATATGGTTGCGATTGTGCTCCAAACTTACTTCTTTGCAGATAGCTCCATTTGTCGCCAATAGTTTTCAACTTAGTTGTTTTACCGTTTTCATCTTTTTCTATTATTGATGGAAGTTTTGTTCTCTCATCCGTCATAAGTGTGATATAGATGAAATCGTTATCAATAAGTCCCTTCACTTGCTCTTCTATTAACACAGTTGCATCCATTTTGTGGCAGTTCACACATCCGTGTCCGGCAAATGCTACTAATGCAGGCTTACCGCTTTTGGCTGCTGCTGCCATTCCTTCCTCATAATCATCATAAACTGTGGCAAGTGTCACTTCGTTCAGCTTAAAGTCTTGTGTAGAAAGTGGAGGCAATATTGAGCTTATTGGCTTAAGAGGTGCGCCCCACAATCCTGGCACTAAATAAACTGAGAATGATAGTGCAAAAATAGCAAGGAATAGTCTGAATGTGCCTACGTGTGGCAAGTCGCTATCACCTTGAAATTTGATTTTACCTAATAGATAGAAGCCTAGAATTGCAAATATTACAATCCAAATCACTAGGAAAACATCACGATTTAGTATTCCCCAACCATTTGTAAGGTCGGCTACTGATAAGAATTTCATCGATACTGCAAGCACTATGAAACCTAGAACCACCTTCACTGAGTTGAGCCAGCTGCCCGATTTTGGCAATGTTTTGAGCCATGATGGGAATATAGCAAACAGTGTGAAAGGAATTGACAATGCTATTGCAAACCCTAGCATACCAATAGCGGGTGATAGCATTGTGCCCTGTGTGGCTGCCTCTACCAGTAACCATCCAATAATAGGACCTGTGCATGAGAATGATACCAATGCAAGTGTGAAAGCCATAAAGAAAAGGCTTATCATACCCGATGTACTATCTACTTTACTATCTACTTTATTGGTCCACGATGATGGCAACACAATTTCGAATGCTCCTAAGAAGGATATTGCAAATACGATAAGTAGTGCAAAGAAAATTAGATTAAACACGGCACTTGTGGCAATATTATTTAATGCACTAGCACCAAATATGGCTGTGATGATTAATCCCAACACAACATATATAATAATGATGGAAACACCATACACCGTTGCGTCAGTAAATGCTTTTTTGCGGCTCTTTTTATTTCTGTTCAAGAAGAAGCTTACTGTGATGGGTATCATTGGCCACACGCATGGGGTAAGCAGGGCTGCAAATCCCCAAATCAATCCTTTAAGGAAGATGCTCCATAATGAAGAGCCTGCTTCGTGCTGAGAACCAAATGAATTTATCTCCTCTATTACGGGTGTCCACAATACGTCGCTATCCACTGGATCGCTTACTGTGGATGATTTGGAAGCCTCTTCGGCGTTGCCAACTTCCGTGTTGTTGTCCTCAATCTCTTGTGCTGGAACCAACTTTGTGGCCGGAATAGCTTCGGTAGTGCTTGTGCCTGCTGCTACAGTAAGTGTGCTGGGTAAATCCTTCGAGCTGAATGCAAAGTCAACTGGAAGGGGTGGGGTGCAGTTGCTATCGTCGCACGCCTGAGCACGTATATCACCCTCTATCTTGAAATTATCTTTGTTTGTAACTTTTAGTCGTTGAACAAATTTTGCATCATTGTCGTAGGTTCCGATATTCATGTTGAAAACCTCGTCGAACTTGACAACTGCTTTTTTGCCCACCGATTGGAATTTTCCAATTAACTCGGCTCCCTCAAGCACATCAAAATCTATTGCTGTGGGAAATGGTCCACCGTCGGGAATTTCCGAGTCGTACATATGCCAACCGCTTTCGATGGTGGCATCGGCTACTAGTTCTATTTCACCATTACCTTTGTCCTGAATGCTGTATTTCCAGTCAATTACGTTTTGAGAATAGACTTGAAGTAGAGCGAAAAGGAATAAAACTGATGTGAAAATCTTTCTTTTGTTCATACTTTTATTAGTGGCTTTATATAATTATAGCTGACAAAGATAGCAAAACTTATTAATCAACCTATCACTTACAATTTAATAAATCAAAAAATGTACATGTGTATTGGATGGGAGCATTATTTAAGCATAAATATCTAGTATGATAGATGTGAGTACAAATAGTAAAGTGATATTAAGTATTTGTGATTATATACGCTTTAGGTGCTGATTTTAGGTGTGTATCGTAACCGCCGATATTCAACGTCTTTATGGCTATATATAATGTTATCACCTTCTATTGCTGATATTTGCTGATGTAAATCGGGAACGTCCTCACTTTCGATATCCCTCACTATCACCCTCCGTTTTCTCAACTTCTCGCTCTT
>CAYTQG010000027.1:20412-26702 GCA_964439965.1 uncultured Proteiniphilum sp. | reverse complement strand
CTCTCACCTCAACGGTTTTCAAGACCGCCGCAATCGACCACTCTGCCACCTCTCCTTGCAACATTAATTAGGATCATTTCCCTTATTGCGACTGCAAAGGTAGAACATTTTTTTAAAAGAAAAAACATTCTCATCATTTTTTTTCAAAAACAATGAAAAATCATATTTAATCGTATCTTTGTAGAAACAAAACACTCCTTACATGTTATTTAAAGAACTCCCACTTTGTGAAGAATTATTAGACGGCCTTGAAGCTATGAACTTCAAAGAAGCTACTCCAGTGCAGGCTCAGGCCATCCCGGTTATACTTGATAGGAAAGATATTATAGCTTGTGCACAAACAGGAACTGGCAAAACCGCCGCCTTTTTGTTGCCTCTAATCAATAATCTATTATCTGAGCCACACGAGCAGCATAAGGTGAATGCTATAGTGATGGCGCCTACAAGAGAGTTGGCACAACAGATAGATCAGCAAATGGAGGGTTTTTCGTATTTCACGCCTTTCTCGTCGGTTGCGGTATATGGCGGAAATGATGGGGATGCGTGGAACATTCAGAAGAGGGGCTTGCAAAGTGGGGCTGATGTGGTGGTGGCAACGCCTGGTAGATTGCTTTCGCACATAAATATATATGATATCGACTTTTCGGGAGTAAAGTACTTTATTTTAGATGAGGCCGACAGAATGCTTGACATGGGTTTCTATGATGATATCATGAAGATTGAAAAATTGCTACCAAAGGATAGGCAAACCATTATGTTTTCGGCAACTATGCCTCCCAAAATTCAGGAGATGGCGAAAACCATTCAACACAATCCTCATATAATTTCGATAGCTATTGCGCGTCCACCCGAATCGATACTTCAATCGGCCTATATATGCCACGAGTCGCAGAAGATTGAGATTGTGAAGCAGCTATTTGCTAAGAAGAAGCCTAAGAAAGTGATTTTATTTTCGGGAAAGAAACAGAAAGTGAAGGATATCACGCGTGTGCTTCGCAAAATGGGGCTTTCGGCCGATGCTATGCACTCCGATTTGGAACAATCGGAAAGAGACAGCGTGATGCACGAGTTTAGAAACGAGAGGGTGGATATTTTAGTAGCTACCGATATTGTGGCTCGGGGTATAGATATTGATGATATAACACTGGTTATCAACTTTGATGTTCCATACGACGTTGAGGATTATGTTCACCGAATTGGTCGCACTGCAAGGGCTGGCGATTCGGGCTTGGCTATCACGCTGGTGGCACCTGAGGAGCAATTGCGCTTTTCGAAGATTGAGGAGTTTTTGGAGAAACAGATTTACAAAATACCTCTTGACGCAGAGCTGGGCGAGGCTCCGGAGTATAATCCTTCGCAATACGATAAAAGGAGAAGAGGCAATAGAAACTACAGACAAAATAGAGGGCCAAACAGAAAGGTCAATACTAGAAATAGTGGGCCTAGATCAAATAATCCGCGAGGCAGAAAAGGCAATAACAGAACTGAAGGTAGAACCGAGGGTAAATCTAGAAATAGATCTGATAACAGAAAATCAAAAGGTCTGTCTCAGAAATAATATCTAAGACCGACCTCCACTCAATCACAAAAAACTCTACTTCTTTCTAATTGATTGATGCCACTTGCTCTTGCTCAATAAGTTCCATTCCTCTGCAAATTGCATTTTCATTCATAGGCAAAAGGTGGTGATGACGCTCAGGAAGCGATTGCTTTAGGCCTTTCATCACATTTTCTAATTTCACCATTGGGGAAATTTTGAGCAAGCCACCAAGAATAATCATATTGAACACACGGGTGTTGTCCATTTTCAATGATTCGTCCATGGCTTGTATTTTGTAAACATTGATATCGGTGCGCTCAGGTTTTTTCTGAATACCATAATCATCATAAATCAATATTCCACCGGGCTTCACTTTACATTCAAATTTCTCTAACGATGGCTGATTTAGTATTATAGCTACATCATATTGATTTACAATTGGCGAGCTGATTAGCTCATCGCTTAGTATCACAGTTACATTGGCGGTACCTCCACGTTGTTCGGGTCCATAAGCTGGAAACCACGATACCTCTTTATCTTCCATAATCCCTGAAAAGGCAAGAATTTTACCCATCGACAAAACTCCCTGTCCTCCAAATCCAGAAATAACTATCTCTTGTAACATAATATTTTGATTTTAGATTAAATATTTTTCAAATCACCTATTGGGAATACTGGGAACATGTTCTCTACCATCCAATCATTTGCAGCCACGGGTGTCATTTTCCATCCTGCATTGCACGTAGAAACAACCTCTACAATCGATGTTCCTTTTCCATCCATCGAGTTTTGAAAGGCTTGCTTTATCATTCGCTTTGCTTTTCTTACTGCAGCTGGGGTGTGCACACTTACTCGTGTGGCTAGGCATACGCCATCAAGTGGGGCCAACATATCTAGTATTTTTAATGGTCCGCCCATCGTTTGCACATCGCGACCATCGGGACTGGTAGATGTTACCATCTTGCTCAATGTGGTGGGTGCCATTTGTCCCCCCGTCATTCCATAAATACCATTGTTTATGAAAACAATAGCAATATTTTCTCCTCTATTGGCTGCATGAATTGTTTCGGCAGTACCAATAGCAGCTAAGTCGCCGTCGCCTTGATAAGTAAAAACCATCTTATCAGGATTCATACGCTTCACGGCAGTGGCCACTGCTGGTGCTCGACCGTGAGCTGCTTGTTGCCAATCGATATCAAGATATTTATATGCAAATACTGCACATCCCACAGGTGCGATGCCTATTGTGATTTCTTGAATATCTAATTCTTTTATTACCTCGGCCACAAGCTTATGCACCACACCATGCGAACAACCCGGGCAATAGTGCATATAGTTATCATTCATAATCTCCGGCTTGGTGTGAACCAAGTTTTCGGGGCTTACTATATTATTTATATCCATATTATTTAGCGTTTAGTAAATCGATAGAAAAAGTAGAAAAAGATAGCAAACATGCCAGTGATCCAAGTCCACTTCATGTTTTTGTCGGTTACGAAATAAACTACTATTGTTGCTAAGAAGGTTAGCAAAAATAGCATTGAGAATATTCTATTGATTTTTGGATTCACAATTAATCTGTTTTTTATTTTACAATTTTCTCTTTCAATGCTTCAAGCACCTCATCTGGTGTGGGCACAATACCTCCTAAGCGACCAAAGTGCTCTACGGGCACTTTTCCATTCACCGCTAGGCGCACATCTTCAACCATTTGCCCTGCATTAAGCTCTACGGTTAGCATACCCTTCACTTTATCGGCATATTGATTAAGAATATTAGATGGGAATGGCCACAATGTGATTGGACGCAATAGTCCAACTTTAAGTCCCTCCGCACGAGCTAGGTCAACCGCTTTTTGACAAATACGAGCCGATGATCCAAAAGCTACCAGCATGTAATCAGCATCTTCACATTTTATCTCTTCGTATATAACCTCATTTTGCTCAATCACCTTATATTTGGCTTGGAAGCGACGATTATTCTCCTCCATAGTAGCAGCGTCAAGCTCAAGCGATGTGATAATGTTTGGTCCCCTATCGGCTGGCTTGCCTAGTGTAGCCCATGGGCACTGCTCTCTAATCTCGGCTTCGGTACGGCGCACTTGCTGCTCCGGAAGCTTCACCTTTTCCATCATCTGACCAATTACACCATCGGTAAGAATCATTGATGGGTTTCTATATTTAAATGCTAAATCAAATCCTAATGCCACAAAATCGGCCATCTCCTGAACCGAGTTTGGTGCAAGCGTAATCAATCTATAGTCGCCATGTCCCCCACCCTTCACAGTTTGAAAATAATCGGACTGAGATGGTTGTATAGTTCCTAATCCTGGTCCTCCGCGTTGCACATTCACTATTAAACAAGGAAGCTCGGCACCTGCCAAGTATGATATACCCTCTTGCTTGAGGCTAATGCCGGGGCTAGATGAGCTAGTCATAGAATACTTACCGCAAGCTGCACCTCCATACACCATATTAATTGCAGAAACCTCACTTTCGGCTTGCAACACCACCATGCCCGTTGTTTTCCAAGGGGCCTCTTCCATTAATGTCTCAATAATTTCGGATTGTGGAGTTATGGGATAACCAAAATAGCCATCCACACCGTAGCGAATAGCTGCATGAGCAATGGCTTCGTTTCCCTTCATCAATGTTATTTCTTCTGTCATAGTTTGAAATTAAGTTTTTCAGATAAATCTACTAGTTACTTGTTTTTTGTACAAGATTTAAATAATATGTACCCCTATATATCTAACCGCTTTCTATATACAGTTAGCACCCCATCAGGGCAAACAGTGCTGCAACTTGTACAGCCATTACAGTCGTCGGGATTTTTCATATATACATAATGATATCCACGATCATTCACTTCGCGGGGTTGAAGTTCCAACACATCGTCGGGACAAGCCACCACGCAAATATTACATCCTTTGCAACGTTCAGTATTAACGACTACGTAGCCTACTACTTTTTTTGTTTTTGCCATTTTCTTGTGTGGTATTTATTGGTTTATCGCAAATTTAGCAGATGTTTTAATTGTATTCAAATATAGAATGTTAAATCTTTATCGTCTTTTGTATCAAGACGTTGCACCCAAAACATGATTTAAAAGTAAATCTACAGTATTTATTGCAAAAAGAAATTATTTATAACCTATAAAACAAAACAATGCACGATAAAACTAATAAAAATTTCGATTTATTACTTTACATTCAAATGCACTTTTACCAATAAAATGCATCGCCTACCATCCATTTTCCCTGAACTTTCATTACCTGCTCGATAACATCACGCGCTACTCCTTCGCCTCCTATTACTGGCGAAATGTATTTTGATATCTCTTTTATTTCGGGGCAAGCATCGGCTGGTGCAATTGGTAGCCCTACCTGTTCCATTACTAGATAGTCGATTAGATCATCGCCTACATAGATAATTTCTTCAGCAGCAAAGCCAGTCTTGTCCATATAATCCTTTAGCTGCTCGGTTTTGTTGTATGCTTTCATATAGATATGTTCTACTCCAAGGGCTTCAAGGCGTTTCTTTACTATTTCAGATCTACCACCCGTTATCACTGCTACATCAAATCCCGATCGCAGTGCATGGTGTATAGCATACCCATCTCTTACATTTGTGGTTCGTAGCGGTTGGCCATCTTCGGCATGGGGAACTGTTTGACGTGACAGCACACCGTCAACATCAAAAATGAATGACTTAATCTTGTTCAAGTCATAATTGATTGCACTCATAATATATAATTGTGTAGTTTAAAATAAGTTATGTGTAGTTCTAACTTATTTATGTTTAAAAAATTATCTCGATCGATTAGTCAAAACCATGACTAAGCCAACGGCAAGCAGGGCAATTGGCACAAACAGATTTTGATAGGTTCGCATCCATCCAAAAAATATATCGGAATGAAGAATGACACCAATAACGGACAGTACTATGCCTAAAGTTTTTTCTCGCTTATAAATCAGAAATATAATTCCGGCAACAAGAAAATAAGTTCCAGCGCTTAGTAAAAATCGTGCAAAGGGCAACATCTGAGTTATACCCAACCTATCGAGTAGGATTAGCGCACCAAAGGCAAGGAGGGTCATTCCCCAAGCCATTTTGTCTGATTGTTTATTAGATCGTGCCATCATCGTTGTTTTTGGGAATTGAAAATTTTCCTATATGTATCTTTTCCCACAAAAGATTATCGAGGTTTGCGGGATTTTTTTGCTTCTGCTTTCTTCCAAAAGAAATAATACTCAACACCTGCAAGGGCATCGGTATATCCAGAAGTTCATTAATATATTCTGCCGATGTAACTACATCAGAAAAATTGCGGTCGCGAATCTGCACCCAACAGCTCCCTATATCTAAAGCTTCGGCCTGAAGTTGCATATTGGTAGAGGCTATGGATGCATCCTCAATCCACACATCACTTTCGAGGGGATTGCCTAGCACCACCACGGCCAAAGCAGCATTGGCTATAAATGCTGCATTTTGGGGCTTACTTACAGAAAGCTTTTCAAGCATATCTTTATCCTCAACCACCACAAACTCCCATCCGCGACTACCCTTTGAGGTAGGCGAAAGTAGTGCTGCTTCTAATATTAGCTGAACTTCATCTCCCAATAGTGGCTCGTCGGTATATTTTCTATAACTACGGCGCTTAGCCAACAATGTATTAAATTCTTCCATCTTCACATCTATTTTACAGATTACAAAAATAGGCATTATTATCAAGAACTAAAAAGCGATTA
>CAYTQG010000027.1:14345-20312 GCA_964439965.1 uncultured Proteiniphilum sp. | reverse complement strand
CTTCCCCTTTAGTATGTTTCTTCTATGATTACACATTGATATAGTGTTTAATTACTAATTTTCTTTTAGTACTATAATTTATAATTGGAAGCACAAATCTATTCCAATATAATTTTGAGACACTAACTACAACTATTTGACTCGGTTAGACGTTTTAGTATAGCTGTGATTGTAAATAAAATTGGTTATCTTTGTATCACACATTATTAATAATAGGAATTTAAAAAAATGAACTTAGCGTGTAAAACGTTTATAAAATGCGACATGAAGGTGTATGATCTTATTGAAGAGAATCATGCACTTTTGCTGATGATGCAACACTTGGAAATTGACTTCAGAGTTGACGACCTGACCGTGCGCGAGCTGTGTGAAGAACGTGGCATTAGCGAAAAATTATTTATTGCAATCGCTAATCTTTACAATGGTTTCAAACCTAAGGAAAATCCGCTAACTAACATAAAAGATGTAATGGTGACTATAAACTTCCTTAGGAATAGCCACCGATACTACCGCGAGGATAAATATCCACAAATAAGTACTTACATACATATATTGCAAGAGCGCCATCCTGTGAAGGAGATGATACTGTTGGAGCAGTTTTTTGATGAATATTTTGCAGAAGTTATGGACCACTTAGATTATGAAGACAATGTGGCATTTCCATACTTTGTAAAGCTTATCAACAACGGACACGAAGATCAAAAGGAGCTATACTCAGCTAAAGAATATAGCGATCACCATACGGATATTGAGCTGAAGCTAAAGGACTTAAAAACACTTCTCCTTAAGCACATCAGCATCAAAGATGATTTGACATTAAAACGGAGATTGCTCTTTTCGCTGTTCGAACTAGAGCATGATCTTTATATTCATTCACTTATAGAGGAGACTATTCTTATCCCCTTTGGCTATAAAATGGAGAGACCAAAATGAATGGCAATAGATTACACATTGCAATAATGGTCTATTCGGATATAATATACGAGGGACTTTACACTGTTCTTACCCAATCGGAGCTTGAGTGCAGTGTATGTAAAGTTGCATCGCTTGAGGATTTTCAAGAAATTATTCACTCGAAGGCAGTGGATATATTGGTAACAAACCCGATGCAGCTAGTGAACAGAACAAAAGAGGTGAGAAAGCTAAAGAACAATTATCAGAACCTTTCCATTATTGGAATTAATATGGGAATTATTGATAAGGATTTGGCTCATCTGCTGGATGACACCTTCACGGTTTACGATTCGGTGCCACAGGTGCTTAACAAGATAGTGAAATCGAGCGCGAACAATGATAATAAAAACTCTACAAAATCCGACAACCTTACTGAGAGGGAGATAGATGTGCTCACAAACTTGGTTCATGGCATGTCGAACAAAGAGATTGCCGAAACGCTTAACATTAGCATCCATACAGTAGTAACGCATCGCAAGAACATATCGGCTAAAACAGGAATTAGAAGTCAATCGGGACTTACAATATATGCCATATCCAAGAAAATAGTAGCGATAGATGATATAGATTTACAAAACGGATAGATAGAGAAACTAATAATACATACCAAAAAGAGGTGACCAGATTTAATCTAATCACCTCAATTTTTATTCAACCATTATCAGACTTACTCTGATAATATTTGTATGATTATGCTTTTCCAGCACTTCCCAAAACTGCTTCAGTTTTATGCATATAAAGCTTTTTCAATGCATCACGAGCAGGACCTAAATATTTACGTGGGTCAAATTCAGCAGGGCTGTTAGCAAATACTTCACGAACAGCAGCAGTCATAGCCAAACGACCATCAGAGTCGATATTTACCTTACATACTGCAGATTTAGCAGCTTGACGTAATTGCTCTTCAGGAATACCGATTGAATCTTTAAGAGCACCACCATATTTATTGATAGTATCAACGTGCTCTTGTGGAACTGATGAAGAACCGTGCAATACGATTGGGAATCCAGGGATACGCTTTTCAATCTCTTCAAGGATATCAAAACGTAGTGGTGGAGGAACTAGACGACCATTCTCGTCGCGTGTGCATTGTGCAGGAGTAAATTTGTTAGCTCCGTGAGAAGTTCCAATAGAAATAGCTAATGAATCAACACCAGTTCTTTCAACGAAATCAACAACCTCATCTGGCTCAGTGTAAGTGCTGTGCTCAGCAACTACATCATCTTCGATACCAGCAAGAATTCCAAGCTCGCCTTCAACAGTAACATCATGTTGGTGTGCATATTCTACCACTCTTTTGGTTAATGCTACGTTTTCCTCATAAGGAAGGTGTGAACCATCAATCATTACTGATGAAAAACCGCTATCGATACAGTCTTTACATAGCTCAAAGCTATCGCCATGGTCTAAGTGAAGAACGATAGGAATCTCATAACCTAACTCTTTAGCATATTGAACAGCACCTTGTGCCATGTAACGAAGTAGCGTTTGGTTAGCATACTTACGTGCACCGCTAGAAACCTGCAAAATCACTGGAGATTTAGTTTCAACACAAGCAGAAATAATTGCTTGCATTTGCTCCATATTATTGAAGTTGAATGCAGGAATTGCATAGCCTCCTTCAATTGCTTTTTTGAAAAGTTCTCTTGAGTTTACGAGACCCAATTCTTTGTAACTTACCATATTCTTGAAATTTTAAAAATTAATGTACTTTCTCTTATTTATATGCCACAAAAATAACACTTATTCTCCACAAACAGAAATAAATTGACAAAAAGAGTGATTAATAAGCATTTATTAAAAGAGATATTCACAAATTATATTTATACAAAACTATCGTTATGTCATTTTTTTAATTTAATTTTGCTAGCAACTTCTATTTATTCTAACAATGTGAAACATCTAAAGATAAACACGAAGAAATCACACAAACTTTAAATTATATTATTAGCTATGACAGTAGGAATTCCAAAAGAGATCATGAAAGGTGAAGCACGAGTTGCTGCCACCCCCGAAACCGTTAGAAAATTTGTTGAAAGTGGAGCATCAGTTTTAGTTGAATCAGGTGCCGGCGAAAATGCTTTTTATAGCGACGAGCTATACAAAGAGGCGGGCGCACAACTTATAGATAATGCACAAGAACTATTTGACAAAGCCGACCTGATATTGAAAGTAAAAGAGCCATTATTTAATGAAAAACACCAAAAGCATGAAGTGGATATGATGCATGAGGGACAACATCTTATTACATTTATTCATCCAGCATCTCCAGTGAATCATGAGATGGTGAGGAAATTGGCACAAAACAAAATTGTTTCGATGACTCTTGACAGCATTCCACGTATTTCGCGAGCTCAAAACATGGATGCCCTCACCTCGATGAGTACTTGCGCAGGATATAAAGGTATAATAATGGCTACAGACGAGCTTTCGATATTTATGCCACAAATGTTTACAGCTGTGGGTATGCTAAAGCCCGCAAAGGTGCTGGTGATTGGAGCTGGTGTAGCTGGCTTGCAAGCATTGGCAACAGCAAGACGACTAGGAGCTATAACTTATGCTATGGATATACGACCCGCTGGCAATGAGCAAGCTGGAAGCTTGGGTGCTAAACCTATCGAACTGGGTATTCCAGAGGAACTGGCAGTAGGAAAAGGGGGTTATGCCTTGAAACTTCCAGACGAGTGGCTGATAAAGGAACGCGAGAAGATATCGGAAGTGATTGGAGAAATGGATATCGTTTTCTGTAGTGCATTAATACCTGGCAAAGTGGCTCCAATACTTATCACCGAAGATATGGTGAAAAACATGAAAGATGGGTCGGTAATTGTTGATATATCTATTGACCAAGGTGGCAATTGCGAACTAACAGAGCCTGGAAAAATTACTAAAGTTCATAATGTGAGCATTCAGGGGATAAAAAACATCCCTGGATTATTGCCCACAAGCTCTACATGGATGTTTGCTAATAATGTATATAATCTGGTTAGCTATCTCACAAAAGATGGAAAAATCAATCTTGACCTAAGCGATGAGATTACTCGCTCGATATTGGTTACTAACAATGGTGAGATTGTGCACGAGGGAACTCGCGAGGCGATGGGATTATAAACTTTTAAAAGCAATCAGAATATGAATCCAATATATTTAATTATAATTTTTATTGTAGCGACGCTGGTTGGATACTTCATTATAAAAAACGTTCCAAGCTTGCTACACACTCCTTTGATGTCGGGCATGAATGCATTGTCGGGTATTACAATACTAGGAGCTATTGCTGCTGTGGGGGTAGCTATGATAAGTCATGGTCAAAATACTATTGTGGCACAAATACTTGGTGGCTTGGCAATAATAGCCGCTACGGTAAATGTTGTAGGTGGATTTAGCGTTACGGATAGAATGCTGAAAATGTTTAATAAAAAGAAGAGGAGTAAATGATCATGACCACAACTATTTATTTAATTATTTGTGCTATACTTTCTGTTTTGGTTTTGGCAGGTATCTCTATGATGAGTAAGGTGAAAACCGCTGTACAGGGCAACTTCCTGAGTGCAATTAGTGTGCTTGCGGGGATAGTTATAACTCTATCATACAACAACATTGTTTCTGTAGGTAGCATATACATATATATCCTGATTGGCTCACTTATAGGAAGTGTGCTAGCTAGAAAAGTGAAGATGATAGAGATGCCACAGCTTGTGGCGTTACTAAACAGTATTGGAGGACTTGCATCTGCTTTGGTAGGGATACTCACCCTTCTAGGTGTTGGTATTATTGAGTCGTCATATCCTGTTTTTTCAAATATCACTGCTGTTCTTGCTATAATAGTGGGAGTTGTAACCTTTGTAGGTAGTTTGGTGGCAGCAGGAAAGCTACATAAGCTTTTGCCACAGCGACCAATTATATGGAAAGGTCATTCTACTATTTTAAATATCAGTATAGTGCTTCTTTTAGCATCAGTGATACTTACAGCATTTATTGGAAGGATTGCAGGTACATCTATGGACCTAGCTATTATCTTTGCTATAAGCATCGGAGTAAGTACTCTGTTTGGTTATGCATTTTCGATAAGGGTTGGTGGTGCAGATATGCCTATTACTATTTCTCTACTAAACTCATTGAGCGGAGTGGCTGGGGCAATTGCAGGAATGGCAATAGGTGATATTCTTTTAGTATCAGTGGGAGGTATTGTTGGTGCATCGGGGTTGTTCCTCACTCAAATAATGTGCCGATCGATGAACCGAAGCCTTATGGACATTTTGACAGGTAAGACATCTGTGGCTAGACCTAGTAGCAAAAATGTTGGTGCAATTAAAGATACTATTCAATTAGCGCCAAGTGGAGCTGAGAAACAAAGTAATAAATCAGAGATACTGAACAATGCTAAGTCTGTAATCATTGTTCCAGGTTATGGAATGGCTTTGGCACAAGCGCAACATCAGGTAAAGCAACTGGCCGATAAGTTTGAAAGCAATGGTGCTGAGGTGAAATACGCTATTCATCCCGTGGCGGGACGAATGCCGGGGCACATGAATGTATTGCTTGCAGAGGCGGATGTTCCATACGAACAATTGTATGAAATGGATGCCATAA
Organism: uncultured Proteiniphilum sp.; assembly: GCA_964439965.1. Lineage (GTDB taxonomy): Bacteria > Bacteroidota > Bacteroidia > Bacteroidales > Dysgonomonadaceae > Petrimonas. The sequence goes on along the minus strand of CAYTQG010000027.1, from coordinate 14,765 downwards.
ATGGTGAGTTCAAAAATGCAGATGCGGTGGTAGTTATTGGTGCTAATGATGTGCTAAACCCTGCTGCACGTGATGCAGTGGATACTCCAATATATGGCATGCCAGTGTTGAATGTAGATGAAGCCAAGCAGGTGTTTATTTGCAACTTCGACCTGAAACCAGGTTATGCTGGTGTTGAAAACCCTTTATATAAAAAAGAATCAGGTGTGCATCTACTATTGGGTGATGCAAAAGATAGTTTGAACAAACTGCTATCATCATTTGATAAAAAGACTGAAGAAAGTAAAGCAACAGAAAACAACTATGATGCTCTATCAGGTGCTAAGTCTGTAATCATTGTTCCAGGTTATGGAATGGCTTTGGCGCAAGCGCAACATCAGGTAAAGCAACTGGCCGATAAGTTTGAAAGCAATGGTGCTG
>CAYTQG010000027.1:10064-14245 GCA_964439965.1 uncultured Proteiniphilum sp. | reverse complement strand
CAAGCGCAACATCAGGTAAAGCAACTGGCCGATAAGTTTGAAAGCAATGGTGCTGAGGTGAAATACGCTATTCATCCCGTGGCGGGACGAATGCCGGGGCACATGAATGTATTGCTTGCAGAGGCGGATGTTCCATACGAACAATTGTATGAAATGGATGCCATAAATGGTGAGTTCAAAAATGCAGATGCGGTGGTAGTTATTGGTGCTAATGATGTGCTAAACCCTGCTGCACGTGATGCAGTGGATACTCCAATATATGGCATGCCAGTGTTGAATGTAGATGAAGCCAAGCAGGTGTTTATTTGCAACTTCGACCTGAAACCAGGTTATGCTGGTGTTGAAAACCCTTTATATAAAAAAGAATCAGGTGTGCATCTACTATTGGGTGATGCAAAAGATAGTTTGAACAAACTGCTGCAACACACCTAAACTATTTAAACGAAATGACATAACACATATAGGGATGCACAACGATGAGGCATCTCTATATGTGTTAAATTATATCTATAATACAAAGACATTGTAAATCTTTGCAATTAAGAGAAATTTATGTTTCTTTGTTTAGGGTTTGATAATAATTCCTTTTAAAATATTACTAATTAAAAACAAATGGATAATCAAAATAAAGATAATCAGATTCAAATAGAACTAACAGAAGAGGTTGCACAAGGCACTTACTCAAATCTTGCCATAATATCACACTCAACCTCTGAGTTTATCGTAGATTTTGTGAGAATGGTGCCTGGCATACCAAAGGCTAAAGTGAAATCCAGAATTATTCTCACTCCTGAAAATGCAAAAAGATTACTTTCGGCTCTAAATGACAATATAGAGAGATTTGAGAAAGTAAATGGGGCTATTTCTGTAAGAAATAATGATACACCCAACTTTCCACCACCAATCGGCGGGATGGGGCAAGCATAATAATCACTTTTAAAATCACAGAATTTATTTATGACAACTGAAATTAAGGAAATAGAAAAGTTCAATTGGTTTAAAATGTTTTGGGCTGGATTTACAACAATGTCAAAACAAAGCAGAACTCTTTGGATTATTGTTATTGTAAAGCTAATTATCATGTTCGCTATACTAAGACCTATATTTTTCCCAAACTTTTTAAAATCTCAATCGAAAGATAAGGAGGGGCAAGCTGAATATGTACGTGAACAAATGATTGAGCGATCAATAAATGATTAATTGAATAAAATAAGAGAACAATAAATTAAACATCAAATCATATGGATTTATTATTAAATGCAACAGTTAATTGGTCGAGAGGTCAATTTGCACTGACAGCCGGATATCACTGGATTTTTGTACCTATTACGATAGGTTTGGCTGTCATTATGTCTGTAATGGAAACTATCTATGTAAGGACAGGCGATGAGAAATGGAAGAAGACGGCCAAATTCTGGCAATTGATTTTTGGAATTAATTTTGCTATTGGAGTGGCTACTGGTATTATTTTGGAGTTCCAGTTTGGTACCAACTGGTCAAACTATAGCTTATTTGTTGGTGATATATTTGGTGCACCACTTGCTATTGAGGGTATTGTGGCATTCTTCCTTGAGGCTACTTTTATAACTATCATGTTTTTCGGATGGAATAGAGTAAGTAAACGAATGCACTTAGCATCTACTTGGTTGGTTACTTTAGGTGCAACACTATCTGCATATTGGATATTGGTAGCCAATGCATGGATGCAACACCCAATAGGTATGGAGTTTAACCCAGAAACTATGAGAAACGAGATGGTTGATTTTTGGGCTATCGTAAAATCTCCCGTAGCTATCAACAAGTTTTTCCACACCGTAACTTCATCTTGGGGAGTTGGGGCTGCCTTTGTGACTAGTATAAGTATGTGGTATCTCATTAAAAAGAGAGATCAGGACTTTGCACTTAAAAGTATTATAGTTTCATCAATCTTTGGGTTTATAGCATTTGTGCTAGTAGCTGCAACAGGTGACGGCTCAGCATACGAAGTTACCCAAAAGCAACCAATGAAGCTAGCAGCCATGGAGGGGCTATACGAAGGAAAAGAAGGAGCAGGATTAGTGGCAATAGGATTACTGAATCATAAGAAAGAGAGATATGATGATGACGTTGATCCATACATATTTAAAATAGAATTACCAAAACTTCTTTCATTAATGGGGTATAGAAACATCAATGCTTTTGTACCTGGCATCAAAGATGTTGTAGAAGGTGGATATACACTTCCCGATGGATCTACAGCATTATCATTTCATGAAAAGAGGGAAATGGGATTAATAGCACATCAGGCTCTTGCAGATTTTCAAAAGGCTAAAAGTGAAGGAAGAGACACTGACGCTGCTAATTTTGAAAGAGTTATCAGAGAAAACTATAGCTATTTTGGATACGGATTCCTTGAGAAAGAAGAGGATATGATTCCAAATGTGCCATTAACTTTTTATGCATTCCACTACATGGTATTAGTTGGGGGATACTTTATTCTTTTCTTTGCAGTAGTTTGGTATTTCCACCGCAAGAGAAGGCTTGAGTCAATGACTTGGTTGCATCACGTAGGGTTATGGAGTTTGGTGTTAGCTCTTACAGCTACACAACTAGGATGGGTTGTTGCAGAAGTGGGACGCCAACCATGGACAATTCAGGATATTCTTCCTGTTCAAGCAGCAGCATCAGCAGTACCAGCGGCAAACGTTAAGACTACATTCTTTATGTTTGCATTCCTATTCTCAATATTGCTTATTGCAGAGATTATGATTATGGTAAAGCAAATCAAAAAAGGACCTGAAAAATAATATTTCACACAGGTGTATATAATCAATTTTAAACAATGTAAATTATGATAACATACGAATTTCTACAAAACTATTGGTGGTTTATAATATCACTCCTAAGTGGAATATTGGTTTTCTTGCTATTCGTTCAGGGTGGACAATCAATGCTTAACTCTTTATCGAGAACAGAAGACGAAAAAAGCCTAGTGATTAATGCAATTGGTCGCAAGTGGGGCTTCACATTTACTACACTAGTAGTATTTGGTGGTGCTTTCTTCGCATCATTTCCATTATTTTATGCAACTAGCTTTGGTGGTGCATATTGGGTATGGATGCTTCTTTTATTCTCCTTTGTTGTTCAAGCTGTCTCATTCGAGTTTGAATCAAAACCAAACAACTTTTTAGGAGCAAAAACATATAGAGGATTCTTATTTTTCAATGGTGTTATTGGTACTTTTGTATTAGGTGTAGCTGTTGCAACATTCTTTACTGGCTCGGAGTTTACCATCAACAAGATAAATCTAGTGACATTTATGAATGGTGGCAACACTATGAGTGGCTGGGATAACTCTTGGCATGGATTAGAAGCATTGGGCAATTTTAGAAACTGGACACTTGGTCTGGCTATACTATTTTTAGCAAGAACCCAAGCAAGTCTATTCCTATTAAACAGACTTGATCACCAAGTGCTTCAAGAGAGAGCAAGAAAGTTTACACTATATAATGCCATTCCATTTTTGATTTTCTTCCTCACATTCCTTATTTGGACACTTGTATCAGAGGGCTATGCAGTAAATCCAACAACAAAAGAGATTTATATGGAACCTTATAAATATCTGAACAATTTTATAGAAATGCCTATTGTATTAGTTCTATTTGTACTTGGGGTTGTGTCAGTATTATGGGGTATATTCGCAACAGTGTTTAATAAATCGTACAACAAAGGTATTTGGTTTTCAGGTGCAGGCACGATAATAACAGTAACAATGCTTATGCTAATAGTTGGATATAACAACACTTCGTTTTATCCTTCGTACACAAATCTTCAAAGCTCGCTTACTGTTCAAAATGCATCATCGAGCGAGATTACACTTAAAGCCATGGCTGTTGTATCTTTGCTTGTTCCATTTGTAGCAGGATATATTTTCTATGCTTGGAGGGCTCTCGAAGGAAAGAGGTTGTCACTTGAGGACGCACAAGAAGATGGTGGATATTGATTTTACAATCAATATAATTTGATATAAAATAAAAATGGAGAAGGCACCAGCGCTTTTCTCCATTTTTGTTTTCACACCTCGTTTTAATATCTTAGCTATATTTGAATATTAAAATCTGAAGGCCTCACCCTTTATATAAGCAATAGTAAAGAGACCACTAAAAATCTCAAGGCATTTATACCAAAATGATACTGATTTA
>CAYTQG010000027.1:0-9964 GCA_964439965.1 uncultured Proteiniphilum sp. | reverse complement strand
TAATTCTTCAAACATATTTTATGGCCTAAAAATTCTGATTTAGCTCTTCAAACATGTTTGATATGCCTGAAAATTTTGATTTTAATCTTTAAATATATTTTAGTGATAGATATCAGCATTGATATATTCGAGATTATACTCCACTCTCCCCAAATAAGTATCGATATGTAGTGTAAATGGAACTGTATCTCCTTCTATTGACTCGGATTTCAATATTGAAATAGGGAATGATGCAAAAACCTTTTTTTGATAACCAAGTGGATCATCATTTCTATCATGAGCAAAATACAAATCTATTCCCTCAGAATTAATATCACGCAAAACACCAATTGAGTGATTCTCCTCGAAGAAATCCATATAAAAAATCATATTCAAGTAGTCTCCACCTACCCAGACACTTTGAATCTTTATTGGATCGTTGTTTAGCTCACTTACCCTATCGTACATTTTGATATCTGAAGAAAAAACTAGAGACAAAGAGTTGACTCTGACTTCATCACCACTTATTGGAGTATAGTTTAGTATAACCCTTTTCCCATCTTCAATATTAGTTTTGTGAGACGGTGATAATAAGCGTTTATGGTTGTCTAAAACAAATGTAAGTTCTTCTCCTCCTCTATCTATTGTGGCAAACTCAATAAAGAAGTTGTCCATACGAGTTGGATCTTTCTCACAACCAATGAAGAGGAAAAACAGAAGAAAAAAATATAAAGCAATTTGATACTTCATCTAAAAAAATGTTCGAGCAATATTTATTTAATTGAAAGATGATTCTTAAGCGTATTGCCATACATCTCTATAATCTTGCCACGAAGAAATTCAACATCTTTATTAGGTAACTCCACCTTTGATATTTGTTCTTCAATATACTTATTAAAACTATCCACATCCGAACTCGTATATTTATCTGAATGCTCGGCAGAGCCCATCATCATATCATAAGCAATGTAATTAATAGGATAGAAATGATAATTCATAAATATCTCTTTATCAATATAATTTCCTATCGAAGAAAGCAGCTCAGAATTATTTGTAATATCAGAAAAGTCAGATGAGTTATTATTTAACGGATTTCCAAAGCTGAAAACTACTCTACCCTTGTGTCCTGATATACCAGTAATCATATTCTCTATATCATCAGCTTTGCTTTTCACATGATTAGGGTTATCTCTCTTTTGCTGAAACTCTTTTGCTTTTAAATAATCACACGGATCGTACTCATACGACAAAGCTAACGGCACAATATTAAGCGATTTTAAAGCTTCAAATGGTTTAGATCTATCATACAATGTAAGCATCTTCAACAAACTTGTTTGAGTTCTATCATTCGAATCTTTAGCCCTACCCTCACGTTGGGCCAGCCAAATCGATTGATTACGTCTTTTTATTGTATCATAGATATACTCTGAAAGTTGCTTAGACGTAGCAAGCATCTCTCTAACAGATACTTTTCTTTTTACAATAAAACTTTTATTGAGTCTTACCAAATCAGTAATCCATGGATATACTAATAGATTGTCACCAATCGCAATTTCTGAAGTATCCATATCATTATCAAAGAATAGTATATTTAAAAATGCTGCATCAAGCACAATATCCCTATGATTTGAGATAAATAGATTGCCATTATTCTTATCAAAATTTTCAACCCCTACTGCTGAAAGCTCATCTGTTGTTCTCTCAATTATTTGTTTAACAAAAGGATACACAATATTACGTTGAAACTCATATACTGTATCGCATGATTGTATTGCACCAACAAACATATCCCATGTCATAGGTGCTATTATAGGTTTTACTGCATTTGCAAAAGCCTCATCATCAAGTAATCTTCCAATAACGTGTTTTACCTCAACATCAAAAACAGGTCGTATATCATCAAAGTCTTGTAACTCAAATCGATTCATAGTTTATATATTGTAATTCTAAAGTTATTAATTATTATTTTTGGAGTATTCATACTCAATTATGTCGGTCATAACATCTTTTATATCTAATCCAGCAGCACTTACTTGTTGTGGAATAAAGCTTGTTTCAGTCATACCAGGTGTGGTGTTAACTTCAAGCAGAATAGGAACATTATTAGAAATAATATAATCTGCCCTAATAATTCCTTTAGCACCTACAAGCTGATATATTCTCTTAGTTTGTTGTTGAATTTCAAGAGCTATATCTGCAGGAATACGAGCAGGTGTAATCTCCTCTACTTGACCTTCATATTTTGCATCATAATCAAAAAATTCGTTCATTGTCACCACCTCCGTCAACGGTAAAAGTTGGAAACCATTAAATCCCTTATACATTCCGCAAGTAACCTCAATACCTGAAATGAAACTCTCAACAATTACCTCTTCCGACTCTCCAAATGCCTCTTCAATTGCATTGCTAAGTTGTGATACTTCTTTCACCTTAGTAGTTGCAAAGCTAGATCCTCCGGCATTTGGTTTAACAAATAGGGGTAAATTAAGTTGTTCCACAATTTTATGAGTATCAAACTCGTCACCAGGGCGAAGCACAATGGAATTTGCAACTTTAAAGCCAAATGATTTAAGGAAGTTATTGCAAATATATTTATTAAATGTAAGAGCAGATGCCATTACTCCACAATTAGAGTATGGTAAATCTAACATATCAAAGTATCCTTGCAACACACCATCTTCGCCTGGTGTACCGTGAATAGTGATATAGGCAAAATCGAACTTTATTGAGATATCATTGTACTTAAAGCTGAAATCATTCTTATCAACATCATAAACGTTGTTTTCGTATTCAACAACCCATTCTGATGAATCGATTTTCACCATATACAAATTATATTTAGATTTATCTATAAAAGAATATATACCCTTTGCACTCTTTTCAGATATCTCTTTTTCGGATGAATAGCCACCCCAAACAATAGCAATATTTTTTTTCATACTTTATATTGGTCACAAATTATTACAGATCAGAAATCGTCTCTTGCAGATGTATATATCCTCCAACGATCAATCACATCACCTATATCTTGAGGGAGATCACTTTCAAAAATCATCTCTTCTTTAGTGCGAGGGTGAACAAATCCGAGAGTGCGTGCATGCAAGCATTGACGAGGACATATCTGAAAACAATTGTATACAAACTGTTTATATTTGGCAAAATGGGTACCTCTTAGTACGTCGTTGCCACCATAACGCTCATCGTTAAACAAAGTGTGCCCTATATGTTTCATATGCACTCTAATTTGATGAGTACGACCTGTCTCTAACACACATTTCACCAATGTAACATAGCCAAGTCTCTCAATCACTTTGTAATGGGTAACTGCTGGCTTGCCTTGACTTCCATCTTCAAAGACCTGCATCAGCAGCCTGTTTCGTGGGTCGCGCCCAATATTACCCTCAATAGTTCCCTCATCTTCTTCCACATTGCCCCACACTAATGCCACATACTCTCGTTTTGTGGTCTTGTTGAAAAATTGCATCGATAGATTTGTTTTGGCATCCTCAGTTTTAGCTATCAACAATAGTCCCGAGGTATCTTTATCTATTCGATGCACCAATCCCAGTCTTGGATCAGTCATATCCATTCCGGATTCATATTTTAAATGAAAAGCAATGGCATTTACTAAAGTACCAGTGTAATTTCCATGGCCAGGATGCACAACCATACCCGGAGGCTTATTAATAACCATTAGGTCGTCATCTTCATAAACTATATTCAGGGGGATTTCCTCTGGAATAATTTCCAACTCCCTTTTAGGCCTATCCATCACTAGCGCCACCACATCAAGGGGTTTTACTTTGTAGCTAGACTTTACGGGCTTGTCATTAACCAAAATACAATTAGCTTCTGCTGCCTGTTGAATTCGACTTCTGGATATACCTTCAATTCGGACTGATAGGAATTTATCAATTCGCATTAATCCTTGCCCCTTATCTGCTACAAATCTATGATGCTCATACATCTTCCCATCTTCATGGGTAGTCTCATCAATATCATCGCTATCAAAGAGATCATCTATTTCATCTAAATATTCTTTGTCTTTCACTTCAATTTAAAAAAATGAGTCATCAATACTAGAATTAGAAGAATCTTTGCTCTTTTCAATTTCAACTCCACGCTCTAAGTGAGAATCGAAGTCTGAATTTAAAGAATCTTGATTTATGCCTCTGCCCACTATCAGCTTCAAAGGATGTCCTAAAGGAATCTGCTCATTTGCCATAAGCCTTCGTCCTTTATACTCTACAGACAAAACAACACCACTAAACTCATTAGGAACCTCTTCAATATCAATCTTATCAAAACCAATTGAATTTAGAAGGGAAATAGCTTGTCGTGAAGAAAAGAACTCTAGGTCAGGAATAGAAATCTCTTGCGGATTGTACGAATGAATAGTTATATATATGCTCCTACCCTCTTTAACTCTATTATTAGGCTTTGGTGTTTGATCAATAATAGATCCGGGTACTGCATCACTCTTGAAAATAGAATCAATAATAAGCACTTCTAGTCCTTTAGATTTCAACAACGACTCTGCCTCAGCAGCTTGAAGTCCTTTCAATTCAGGCACAACTACATTATGACCATGTCGCGTATATATATTAAGAAATAACAGAGTAATAATAACTAGAAGTATCCCAGCAACGCCTATAGCTATCAAGTTAAAAAGTAAACTATCTGATAGGGGTCTTTTATTTTCTCTCATTTTGTTCATAAGAAATATTTGAAAGTTCAATTAACGACAAAAATACAAAAAAAAAGGATGTAGCTTATCTTTATAACTTGAGAGTTTTGGAAAATAGAATTTTAGATGCATCATTAATACTAAAAAAGGGTGAAATCACAGTGTGACTCACCCCTAGGATATATATTAATAAATATCTGTTTTTATTCAGGATCTATACCTACCATAACTGGGTCAATCATAATGCGACCACAATATTCGCATACAATAATCTTTTTACCCAGTTTTATGTCCATTTGTCTTTGTGGTGGTATTTTATTGAAACAACCTCCACAAGCCCCTCTTTGAATAGGCACAATACCTAAACCATTTCTTGCATTTTTACGAATACGTTTAAAAGCATTTAGCAAGCGAGGCTCAATTAATGTTTCAGTCTTTTTTGCCTTATCTCTTATTTTTTCTTCCTGACTCTTAGTTTCAGAAACAATATCATCCAGCTCTTTCTTTTTAGCTGTTAAATCGATATTCTTTTCTTTCAATTGATCATTTGCAGCAGATATTTGCTCCTTAATTTTCTTTTCAATTTCTGCATTGTCTCTTATATGCTTTTCTGCTAATTCTATTTCAAGAGTTTCAAATTCAACCTCTTTTGTCAAATGATCATACTCTTTACTATTTCGAACATTATCAAGTTGAGTATTATACTTTTCGATACGCGACTTGCTAGTCTCTATCTTAATTTTTTCGCCCTTAGTTTTGTCTGTGAGCTCCTTCAAGTCTAACTCGTATTTATTGATACGAGTACCCAAACCTGCAATCTCGTCATCTAAGTCGGACACCTCAAGTGGCAATTCGCCACGTAAAGTTCTTATTTTATCAATTTCAGACAAAAATGATTGTAATTTGTATAGCGATTTAAGCTTCTCTTCAACCGCAATATCTTCTACTGCTACTTTTTTTCTTGTTGCCATATGATTAATTATTAAAGTTTTAAAACAAAAAAATGCGACAATATAACGATTAACAATCGATATATTGCCACATTATCTGTATTTGGCAGGAACCATGTCAACCGCCTTTATCTACAAATATTTCACCGGGTTCGAATCGAACGACGATTTATACACTGCAAAGTTAGTATATTTTTTAGAAATCACATCATAAAAGATGTCTTTTGTAGAAATTTCGGATTCGTAATGCCCTAGAACAGCGAACAATAGTTTATCTTCAACATCATAAAAATCATTATATCTAGCTTCACCAGTTATAAACGCATCTGCACCATAAGATATTGCATTCGGTATTAAAAAGGAGCCAGCCCCTCCACAAATTGCAACATCTCTTATCTCTCTGTTCATCATCTTGGTATGCATAACTGTATTAAGCTGAAACACATCCTTTAGCATATAAAGGAAGTCTTGTTCAGGCATTGATTCAGGCAAAACTCCTACTATACCGCTCCCTGCTCCCTTCCATTCATTAGCAAGAGGATAGAAATCGAAAGCGGGCTCCTCATACGGATGAACGGAAAAAAGAGCTCGAGTTACCTCAGCCATTTTATACTTAGGTAGAATTGTTTCTATTCTTGCTTCCTTCTCAAAATGCAATTTTCCTATCTCTCCAACAAATGGTGACGAGTGGTCGCTTGCACGAAATGAGCCTTCGCCAATAATATTATAACTGCAACTATCGTAATCACCAATGTGTCCAGCACCAGCATTAAACAATGCGCTCCTAACATTTTCAGCATGGCTTTCTGGCACAAAAGTAACCAGCTTTACAAGTAAATCTGACTTAGGAGATAAAATGCGAATATCCTGTAGGCCAATTAATTCAGCAAGATGATAATTTACACCATCAACGGCATTATCAAGATTTGTGTGCGCCGAATATATTACAATATCATTTTTCAAGGCTTTTATTACACACCGTTCTATATAATTTTTACCAGTAATTGATTTTAAAGACCTGAATAACAATGGATGATGAGAAACAATTAAATTGCAATTTAAAGAGATAGCTTCATCCAACACATTCTCAGTGATATCAATGCATATTAAAACACCATTAACTTCCTGCGAAACATCGCCCACTTGAACACCGCTATTATCATAATCCTCTTGTAAAGAGGTTGGTGCCAACTTTTCAATTGTATTAATTATCTCTTTTATTTTCATAACTAGCTTAATTTATTAAGACAAATATACTATTTATTTATGCAAAGTATATGTCTTTTGTCTTTGAATAAAAAATATCAGTACTTTACCTAGTTATCACAGTAGTTGTTAAATGAATTTCCCAGTTTTGCAACTTGCCTAAAATCCATAGAAATAATCAATTCAGGACATAAAGGGATAATCAATAAAACCACAATTTATTTTTAGTGCTCAATTAAATTTGCATAACTAGTTACTGGAATTTAAACTCTCACCTATTATTTAAATCCGCCAATCCTCTATGTATGCTCTATACATTTATATATCCCTCTTCTTCCCACATAACTTGTTTCATTAGTACCTAGATAGCTAATATTAAAGATAAATTGATCAAATATTTATAGTTTTTGTTCCATTAATGGAGTATTTATTTATACTTTTGCTTGTACTTATAACAAATTATTATCATCACATACAGAATCATGGCAAAAATATCAAGCTTAGTTTCATTATTATTAATCATATTTCTGTCTCCCATAGTTGCTGATGGGAGATATAAAGAAGCAGTAAATATAAAGGTATTTGAAAGTGAATTAGTGAACTTCGACCCATCTAAATATAAGGATGGCGTAACTCTATCAGATAATATAATTCGTATAGCAAATGGAAGAATAATTTTAAAGAAAATAGATTTACCACATTACGACAATTATTCGGAAACCAAAATCAATATAAGGCTAACTTCCAATGGAGACAGATGGGACAAATCTGGTTCGTGCTTTATAATCCCCAAAGGTTCGGCAATAAATATGATAAGTATAGCTAACAATACAAATGAATATCCAGAATATGATACATCTAAATATGAAAATTTAGTTGGCATTGTGGGAGGAAAAGAGTATCTGCCACCTATAGAACTGATGAGATTCATGACCCCTTTTGGAGTTGGACATTATAGCGACAGTAGCGACTCAGTTTCAGCTGCTCGCAAGCCAGTTTATATTGACAATTGGGCAAATTATGTGGAATGGCAGGATGACATCACAGACTTATCCTCTATGCTTGAGGATGAAACTTACATTGGACTGTTTATAGACACATGGACTGAGGAGGGATATAAAGTGGACGTAACACTAACTCAAACTGAGAGCAACATTGAAGGTGACATCAAACCTAAGAGCAAGGTGCTACCTCTTATTAATACTGTATATTATTTAGGGCAAAAACATCCCGATATATTTTCCAGAAAAGACGTTGAAGTGCCTTTCAGCTTACCACAAGGCGCAAAAAATGTGAGGCTAAAGTATATCACAACAGGACATGGTGGTCATTCAGGTGGTGATGAGTTTAGGCCACAAGAGAATATTTTATACATTGACAACAACGAAATTTTGAATTTCATGCCTTGGCGAACAGATTGTGCCTCCTTTAGACGCTTTAACCCAACCTCTGGAGTATGGCTTCAAAAAAGAGAGGTGGCATATATTTCAAGAGACGGATCTCGAACCAAAAAAGAGATTGAAGAGCCACTAGCCTCGTCAGATCTATCACGCAGTAATTGGTGTCCAGGAAGCAACGTAGAACCTATAGAAATAAAGCTTAGCGATATTAATTACGGAGATCACACTTTAAAAATAAGTATCCCCAAATCAACTTCGATTGATGGAGATAAGTTAAATCACTGGTTAGTCTCAGCCTATTTAGTCTGGGATGAAATGTAAAACAAAAAAGACATATTGAAAAACAAAAAAGACACCAATAAATACCTAACCCACGTCATATAAAACAGTTACGATAAAACAAGTAAGAATTTGTAAGAAAAAAGTTGTTGAAAAATTAGCACCTTGAGTTTTTATTTTATACTTTCGTATAAATAATTTTGCAAAATAAAAACAACAAGTGTCATATGAAAACTCCAAAACTCAATATTGAGCTGAGTGACAACTTTTTAACTAAGAGCTCATTTGCTACAAATTTAAATATCATACCTCACCCAGTTGCTATTTATCTCTCACTGACTCAAGAGATTTTTTTGAATGATCTTGCCATTGAGGCCTTAGATATTTCTAGAGAGGACTCAATAAATATGAGAGATTTCTTTGAAAATAACGAGCATCTATTAAAACTCAAAAATGACAATGTTTTAAAAAAGCTCTTAAACAAACGAGCTAGCCTTAACCTATTTGACGGAAGAACTATTCAGGTTGAATTTAGTGTTAATTCTACTCACGACGGAATTTTAGGCAATATATACTTTATAACTTTCAGAAAGGTTATAACCAATAGTTCTACAGAATCCATGTTTTCAATGACAATGGTAAAAGATGATATTCTTAAGTTGAGGGAAAACTTAAACAAAGAGGGAAATGAAAAGCTTAATAGAATCCTAAATACATATTTCAACGAAGAGTATAAGCAATTATCACTTGAGGATCTGATAAACTACGAAAAAGAACTTCAAATAATACAAAAAGAGTTTCCTGTTTTATCAAGAAGAGAAGTTTTGTTGTGTGGATTATTATTGAATGACATAGACTTCAATGACATTGCAAAGCTCACAAATAGATCTCTTAACTCCGTATTTGTTACAGTTCATAGAATAAATAAGAAAACTAATATTCCTAATAAAAACGAATTATCAAGAGTTTTAAAAGAGATTGTTGCTAAGGCAAGACTTGAATAATTCATTAGCAAGACCCTATAAAAAAACAGTATATAAAAAACAATTTTGAAATGGATTCATATACTCCATTTCAAAATTGTTTTTTTATTTCTATACATTTTGTATATTTACGAAGTATTCCGTTTATTTGATTATATAATGCCCAAAATAAATATAGATATTAACAAGTTAGACCGAGAGCAAATATCTAAAGAGTTTGCTATCGATCTTGATATTTTATTGTTCCCAACAGCAGTATATATTCCTAACAGCAGAAAGGTGGCTCTCAACAAGGCAGCTAGAGTTTTATTAGAGTTAAAAGCTAATCAAGAATTTAATCTTGATAAATGGAAAAAGATAAACCCACATATAGAGAACATCCTTAAAAGGATAAACAAAGAACTAATAACTGACCAAAGAATAATTCAATAGTTCGTTAATGTTTTTGCATCTACGCCGCTGCTTTAGTACCATAGAGTA
>CAYTQG010000026.1:0-27317 GCA_964439965.1 uncultured Proteiniphilum sp. | reverse complement strand
TTTATTAAAGCCTTGAGCTCAGTTATTGATGCTCAAGGCTTTTTTTGTTTATATGCATTTTTGTTTCTGGATATAATATGCCATTCCTTCTTTAATTTTTGTACTATAAAACACATTTCATGTCTGAACATTTAGTATTGATAACTTGTTAACTTCTCGTATTGATATGTTTTTATATTTCGAAATTTAATATTATACACAATTGCTATATCCCTTTTTTAGATTAGAATCTTACGCATATTATATTTAATACTCTGTAAACTTAACTCCTATAAATAACAATGAACTCAATAAACAATGAAAATCTTGGTCCAGTGAAGCCTGCAGCAGGGCTATATAATAAGGTTACTTTAGTTGATAATAAACTAATTGTGCCTGACTATGTATATATCCCTTATATTGAAGGAGATGGTATCGGTTCTGAAATTTTTTATCATGTACAGTCTATTGTAAATCATGCGGTTTCGTCTGCATATACTGATAAAAGAAGGATTAGCTGGGTTGAGTTGTATGCAGGTGAAAAGGCATTTAACAAGACTGGCGAATGGTTGCCAAAAGAGACACTTGAGGGTTTTAAACAATACTTGATAGGTATAAAAGGACCATTAACTACACCTGTAGGAGAAGGTATAAGATCTTTAAATGTTGCTTTGCGTCAAGAATTAGATTTGTTTGTATGTCTACGTCCCATACGTTGGTTTGAAGGTGTTTCAACTCCATTATTGCATCCCGAAAAGGTGAGGATTACTATTTTCAGAGAAAATACTGAAGATATATACTCCGGAATTGAATGGGCTACAGGGACACCCGAACTAAAGAAAGTACTAGATTTCTTACAAAATGAGATGGGTGTTAGTACCATCCGTTTTCCTGAAACCACTTCATTAGGAGTGAAGCCTGTATCGATTGAAGGTACCGAACGATTGGTTAGATCAGCAATACGTTATGCAATAGATAATTCGTTACCCTCAGTGACGTTAGTGCATAAGGGTAATATAATGAAATATACCGAAGGTGGATTTAAAAAATGGGGTTATGCACTAGCCGAAAGAGAATTCTCTAATCAAACATTCACTGAAGAGAAATTTAATAAGATAAAGGCCGCTAAAGGATTGAAGAGTGCGATATCTGCTTATAATGATGCAATAGATAATGGAAAAGTATTTGTAAAGGATGTTATTGCCGATGCTTTTTTACAAAACTCACTTCTAAGCCCAGAAGATTATTCCGTTGTTGCTACTTTAAACTTAAATGGCGATTACATATCCGATCAACTTTCGGCTATGGTAGGAGGTATTGGAATTGCACCAGGAGCAAATATTAATTATGATACGGGACATGCAATATTTGAAGCAACGCATGGAACCGCTCCAGATATTGCTGGTCAGGATAAGGCAAATCCAGGATCGATGTTGCTATCAGCCGTAATGATGCTCGAATATATGGGCTGGACTGAGGCTGCCGACCTGATAACTAAGTCGCTTGAAATTACATTTAAAAATGGATATGCAACAAATGATATTGCAAGATTTATGGAGAATGGTAAAGCACTTACAACCTCTGTATTTTCAAATCAGATAAAAAGATTACTGATACAGTAATAATTATAAACAAAACACATTAAATCACTGTTACATTATATAAATCTAAGCTCAAATAGAAAATATTTAATACAAAATAAAAATTACAGTAATGGATAAAAACGAATTAATTAAAGTCCTCTCAGGTTCAATAGCATCTACAAGCAATATTGACAAATCTCTTTTTCCTAAGATGGGTGTAAAGAGAGGTCTTCGCAATGAAGATCATTCGGGTGTGCTTGCCGGTCTGACTAGAGTTGGTGATGTGAAGGGATATGATAAAAATGATGACGGTACACTTGAACCATCTCCAGGAAAGCTTTTCTATAGAGGAATTGATGTAGAAGATCTGGTAAGAGGAATTCAAAGTGAAGATAGACTCGGATTTGAGGAAACATCATACTTACTACTTTCAGGTAAGTTGCCGAATAAAGATGAGTTGGAGGCATACACAAAGCTTATAGCTGAGACAATGCCCTTAAATCATACTGCAACAATGAATATCTTAAATCTTCAGGGCAAAAACATAATGAATATTCTTGCACGTAGTGTTTTAGAATTATACGTATATGATGAAGACCCCGATGATATCTCTCCAGCCAACTTAATTAGACAGTCTATAAATTTGATTGCTAAGTTTCCATCAATAATTGCGTTAGCTTATCAAGTATTAAGACACGACCAACTAGGACGATCGCTTCACGTTCGTCATCCATTTGAAGATAAGTCAGTGGCCGAGAATTTCCTATTCATGATGAAGGGAAAGGATAATTACACCGATTTAGATGTTAAGATTCTAGACCTAGCTTTAATACTTCATGCTGAGCACGGCGGAGGTAACAACTCAACATTTTCGGTGAGGGTGACAAGCTCAACAGAGACAGACACTTATTCTGCAATAGCCGCAGGAATAGGATCACTAAAAGGACCATTGCACGGTGGGGCAAATGCAAAAGTGAATGCAATGCTTGAGGATATCAAACAAAATGTGAAAGATTGGTCGGATGTTTCTCAAGTTGACGACTATCTAATGAAGATATTAAGAAAAGAAACGTTTGATAAAACAGGATTAATTTACGGAATAGGACACGCAGTATATACAATCAGCGACCCTAGAGCAGTTTTACTGAAAGAAATGGCTAGAGAATTAGCAAAAGAAAAAGGTCGTGAAGACGAGTTTAACCTTATGGAGCTAATAGAAGAGCGTGGTGTAGAACTGTTTTTGGACTTCAAAAAATCATCGGGAACTGCTAAGAAGAGAACATGTATAAATGTTGATTTCTATTCTGGCTTTGTTTATGATGCACTAGGTCTCCCCGAAGAAGTATTCTCGCCTCTATTTGCAATGGCTCGTATTGTAGGCTGGACAGCGCACAGAATTGAAGAGCTGAACTTTACAAGCAAACGACTAATACGTCCGGCCTATAAAAGCGTACGTGAGTTACAAGATTTTGTTCCAATGAAAGATAGAAAATAAAAGAAATGAAAGAGAAAATAAAAGTAGCTAATCCAGTTGTAGAGTTAGATGGAGATGAAATGACCAGAGTTATATGGTCTTTTATTCGTGAGCAATTAATACTACCATATTTAGATTTAGATATTAAATATTACGATTTAAGCATTCAGAGTAGAGACGAAACCAATGATCAAATAACGATTGACGCAGCTGAAGCAATAAAGAAGTATAATGTAGGAATCAAGTGTGCAACCATCACACCAGATGAAGCCAGAGTAGAAGAGTTCAATCTAAAGCAGATGTGGAAATCGCCTAATGGCACAATCAGAAATATAGTTGGCGGTACAGTATTTCGTGAACCAATAATTTGCTCGAATGTACCGAGATACGTTCAGGGATGGACCGAACCCATTATAATAGGTCGTCACGCATTTGGAGACCAATATCGTGCAACTGATAAGGTAATCAAAGGAAAAGGCACACTAAAAATGACATTTACTTCCGAATCAGGCGAAGTTCATGAGTGGGAAGTTTATGATTTTGTTGGCGACGGCGTTGCTATGTCAATGTACAATACTGACGAATCAATATATGGTTTTGCACGCTCATCATTTCAGATGGCTCTAACGAAGGGATATCCATTATATCTTTCAACAAAGAATACAATTCTAAAAGCATACGATGGTCGTTTCAAGGATATATTTGAGGAAGTTTATCAGTCTGAATTCAAAGACAAATTTATTGAAGCAGGCATCACTTACGAACATAGGCTAATAGATGATATGGTAGCTTCGGCTATGAAATGGAACGGAGGTTTTGTTTGGGCTTGCAAAAACTATGATGGAGATGTTCAGTCTGATACCGTTGCGCAAGGTTTTGGTTCTTTAGGAATGATGTCATCCGTGTTGGTAACCCCCGATGGCAAAACAGTAGAGGCAGAAGCAGCGCATGGCACAGTTACTCGTCACTACCGTCAGCATCAGCAAGGAAAAGAGACAAGCACAAATCCTATCGCATCTATTTTTGCATGGACACAAGGACTTATGCACAGAGGCAAGCTTGATGATAATCAGCCATTAATTGATTTCTGTAATAAACTTGAAAACGTGTGTGTAGAAACAGTTGAAAGTGGTGAAATGACAAAAGATTTGGCCCTATTAGTTTATGGAAACGACATAGAAGGCAAATACCTCACAACCCAAGAGTTTTTAGATGCATTAAAACGAAATCTAGATAAAAAGCTAAACTCATAATATTAATTGTTTAGGTTATTATTTTACATAAAACGGTATTCGCAGAATATAAAATGCGATACCGTTTTTTTATGCTCAAAAGATATAATTATTAACTTTGCGACTATTCAATAATTCAAGCACTTAAAATTAAAGTCTAATATGTCGATTTATGATTTAGCATCAAGATTTACTGCCGAAACCAATCAATCAATATTTATTACAGGAAAAGCTGGAACAGGTAAAACTACATTTTTGCATAAGCTAAAGGAAGAAACACACAAGCAAATGGCGGTAGTTGCCCCAACGGGTGTAGCAGCCATAAATGCAGGAGGTGTAACAATCCATTCATTTTTTCAACTGCCGTTTGCCCCATTTTTGCCTACACTCGAGGGAGAGGCAGGACTAATAAGTAAGCTGAAAATGAATAGCGCGCGCCGTGCTGTAATTCGTGAGCTAGAGCTACTAGTAATTGATGAAATAAGCATGGTACGAGCCGATGTGTTAGACGCCATAGATGTAGTGTTGCGCCATGTGCGCCATCGCCGAGGCGAACCCTTTGGTGGTGTTCAGATGGTATTTATTGGAGATATGTATCAATTATCGCCAGTGGTGCGAGGCGATGAGTGGAACTTACTATCAAACTATTATAGTGGAATATATTTTTTTAATTCGAAAGTATTAGAAAAACAAAACCCCGTATATATTGAGTTTGACAAAATATTCAGACAAAGCGACACTACTTTTATAGAGCTATTAAATCAAGTTAGAAACGATACACTTACCCAAAAAGGAATCGACATACTACAGTCGAGATACAACCCCACGTTTAGACCCAGCGAAAAAGATTTCCACATCACACTCACCACACATAACTCCAAAGCTGATGAAATAAACAACGAAGAACTGGCCAAGCTTAATGCAAAAACAAAAACCTTCAAGGCAGGAATCAAAGGACAGTTCAACGAAAGCTCTTACCCTTCCGACGAAGTGCTTGAACTAAAAAAGGGGGCGAGAGTAATGTTTGTGAAAAACGATACGGAACAGCCACGTCGGTTTTACAATGGTAAAATAGGCACCATAACCATGTTTGATGAAGAGGAAGAGATAATATATGTGCAGCCCGACGACCCCAACGAAGATGTAATATCCGTAACAAAAATGAGTTGGGACAACGTACGATACTCCACCGATACTGATACACTAGAGCTAATAGAAGAGATTGTGGGAACATTTACCCAGTATCCACTACGATTGGCTTGGGCAATAACAATTCACAAAAGTCAAGGACTCACCTTCGACAAAGCTGTTATAGATGCAGGCGACTCCTTTGCCCCAGGGCAGGTGTATGTAGCATTAAGTAGATGTCGCACCCTTGAGGGGATAACGCTTCTGAGTCATATAAACCGTTACTCAATTCGTAATGATGCACAAGTGGTAGAGTTTTCGTCTCAACAATCGGATGTAGAAACCCTAACACAAAAGCTTAATGAAGCCCAACACCAATACCGCCTCAATCAGCTTATTTCACTCTTTGATTTCTCGCCGATAGCTTATTTCTCTAAAATTTGGCATAGCAATATTCTTGAACTCAGAGCTTCGTTTAATGATGAAACTATCCCATACATACGTGCTATCATCAATAAACTTACCGAAGTAGAGAATATTTCATCAAAATTTCAAATACAATTAAAAAATATATTTCACAGCACGCCATTTGAC
Organism: uncultured Proteiniphilum sp.; assembly: GCA_964439965.1. Taxonomy (GTDB): domain Bacteria; phylum Bacteroidota; class Bacteroidia; order Bacteroidales; family Dysgonomonadaceae; genus Petrimonas. The sequence goes on along the minus strand of CAYTQG010000026.1, from coordinate 21,327 downwards.
GAAACGCATCTTAATGAGCGAATAAAAGCTGCTTCTGGATATTATGATGTTCAGATAGCCACTATTGTAGAAGACTTATTCGACTCGCCTGCCACTACCGATAGCAAAGCCAATGCAAAAATATATGACGATGGCCTTAATGAAATATTTTCAATTCTATCGCTTAAGCGACACATTATAAACGGTATTGCTAATAATTCGAGCCTCGAAAATCTATTCGATAGAAGAAAATCGTTTCACCTCCCCAACTTCACCATCACATCGCATAGCAAAGCCACATCAAGCAAAAAACTCACCTCGCAGCACCCCAAGCTGTTGAGCCTATTGATACAAAAGCGAAACGAAATAGCAAGCGAAAAATCGATACAGGTTTATATGGTTGTCAATACCAGCACACTAGTCGATATGTCTAATTATCTACCCATTAGCCACAAAGAAATGATGCAAATAGCGGGTATGGGCCCAGTGCGCATGCAAAATTATGGAGATATTTTTCTTGAAATAATAAGCACCTATGTAGCAGAAAATGATATTGATGCCGAACAAATAGAAGTGCCCACAAAGAAAGAAAAAAAGAAAAGCAGCAAAGTAAAGAAAGGAGCATCAGCTCTGGAGAGCCTATCAATGTATAAAAAAGGAATGTCTATTGCCGACATTGCCAAAGAGCGACAATTTGTAGAATCGACCATCGCGGGACATTTGTCATCATTTTTGAGCACAGGCGAAGTAGATATTTTAGATTTTGTGTCGCAAGACGATTTGAATAAAGCCATCGACTTGGTAAAGGAAAAATCGCCCGATGTATCTTACTTTAAGCATCTGCTAGGGCACTTTAGTCAGCTCGAGCATAGGTTTTTGAATACATACTTAATCAATCAAGATAAAAAGGAATAATTGTAGGCCATTCACAGTTCAAACTGATTTTTAATCATATTATTGGCCATTAAGTTACGCCCTAACCCAAATAAAAACTTTTATTCTTGGAAAAGTTAGGGTCTAACTTTTCCAAAAGCATTTGTTTTATGTTAAGTATGTATAAAGAAGTTCCTCTGGACAAGAGTTTTTGCCTGAAAAACACCAAATCTTATTATAAAAGCGACAGTTTTTGCCCAAGTTACGCTGTGTCTCCATTTTGAAAGCTTGTTCTTCAATAATCTAGACCCTAACTTTTCTCATAACTTAAAAAATGTATACAGAAATCACCTGTTTTTTGCTTAGGGCGGTTAATTAATATTAAATATCGTGCCTTTCCAGTTCTAGCACAAAGTTTTTCGCCCAATTTAGAGGCTATCCTGCTGTAGAATAGAAGCCTTTGCCCAAGTTAGGGTCTAACCTTTTATATACGACTCTTTTGTCTTTAAATGGCGTGTTGATATATGTTTGATTTTCAGTCATGAAACTATTGTTAACGTTGCTGGGTTTTGAATACGTTAATAATTTAACTTTTTGGTTGTTGTTTTTTATTATACTGTAATGTCCTTTTTAACAGAATACTAATTTTGTGTACCCGCATTTTGATGAAATCGCCACATACCAGAAAAAGATAGTCGATAATCCTCCTATTTTTTTTGTTGAGCGTATCAAATCACAATTTTTTTGTGTAAATTTGTTTGAGTTTTTAATTTAACAGAGATCACAAAAGCAATTTGACAATGGTCAGTTTTTGCTACAACACTCTTCAAATAAAAAATAGAAGTAATATGAAATACGTAGGAGCGCATATAAGTGCAGCCGGTGGAGTAGAGAATGCCCCCGTTAATGCTGAAGCAATAGGTGCAAAAGCATTTGCATTTTTCACAAGAAACCAACGACAATGGAAGTCGAAGCCATATACCAACAATAATATAGAACTATTTCGTGAACGATGCGATGAACTTGGATTTTCTCCAGATTATATTTTGCCACATGCTAGTTATTTAATCAACTTGGGGCACCCCGATAAAGAAGCTCTTGAAAAATCTCGCACTGCGTTTCTCGATGAGATGTCGAGATGCGAACAGCTAGGACTGAATCGTTTTAATTTTCATCCAGGTAGCCATCTCGATAAAACAAGCATAGATAACTGCCTTGACACAATAGCAGAGTCGATAAACATCACATTAGAAAAATCAAACGGAGTTGCAGCGGTACTCGAAAATACTGCAGGACAAGGCACCAACCTTGGGCACACGTTCGAACAGTTGGCGCATATAATAGATAAAGTGGAAGATAAAAGCCGCATAGGCGTATGCATCGACACCGCCCATGCACTAGCTGCAGGCTTCGAGATTCGTACCAAAGAAGGATTTGATGATACCTTTGACAAGTTCGAGAAAATCATAGGCATCAAGTATCTCAAAGGTATGCATATCAATGATTCTAAAAAGGAGGTTGGCACTCGAGTAGATAGACACGACAGCCTCGGAAAGGGAGTTATGAACATGGATTTGTTTAGTTTTATAATGAACGACTCTCGCTTTGATGATATGCCCTTAATTCTCGAAACGCCCGATGTAGATATCTGGCCCGAAGAGATAAAGTTGCTTTATGCGCTTCAAAAGTAAACTAAGAAAAAACAGATTAATAAAATATATTACGGAATGTCAAAATTGCGATTTAAAGCCGTAGAGGTTGCATCAAAGCGACTGCCCATAAAGGTGAGTTTGCCCAACGAATTGCCTTCGGAATATTATGCCAAAAATGTTTTCAATCGAAAGCAAATGGCTAAGTATCTATCCAAAGATACTCTGAAAACAGTTTTGCAAGCTATTGATGAAGGTGTCACCCTTCATCGAAATATTGCAGATCATGTGGCTGCCGGAATGAAGCAATGGGCTTTGGAGATGGGAGCTACTCATTATACTCACTGGTTTCAGCCCCTCACCGAGGGCACAGCCGAAAAGCACGACTCGTTTATCGACTACGTAAATGGTCCGTCGGGTGATATTGTTGAGCAGTTTTCAGGAAAGTTATTAGCACAGCAAGAGCCCGATGCTTCTAGCTTTCCGAGTGGCGGTATTCGCAATACTTTCGAAGCGCGTGGATATACCGCATGGGACCCCTCATCGCCTGCATTTATTATAGATCATACATTGTGTATCCCCACCGTGTTTATTTCATACACAGGTGAGGCACTCGATTATAAAACCCCACTTCTTAAGGCTCTATCAGCTGTGGATAAAGCATCGGTTGATGTATGTAAGCTGTTTCATCCTGAGGTTGAAAAGGTTTATTCGTATTTGGGCTGGGAGCAGGAGTATTTCTTGGTTGATCAAGCCTTGTATGATGTAAGGCTCGATTTAAGCTTGACCGATCGAACACTCATGGGGCACGAGAGTGCTAAAAATCAACAGCTCGAAGATCATTACTTTGGTGCAGTTCCACCACGAGTTGTTGAATTTATGCGCGAAGTAGAGTTTGAAGCTTACAAATATGGAATTCCGTTAAAAACAAGGCACAACGAAGTAGCCCCTAATCAGTTTGAGTTGGCACCCATATTTGGTGAAACAAATCTAGCAATTGATCAAAATCTACTTGTAATATCGCTTATGCATAAGATAGCTGCAAAGCACAGATTCAAGCTACTGCTTCACGAAAAGCCCTTTGCTGGAGTCAACGGATCGGGCAAGCATTGCAATTGGTCGTTATGCACCGATACAGGCATAGGCTTATTTACACCAGGTAAAACAGCAAATAAAAACTTGCTGTTTATCACTTTTCTTGTAAACACGGTGATGGCAGTTCATAAACACAATGCACTGCTAAAAGCATCCATTATGTCGGCTGGTAATGCACATCGCTTAGGGGCCAATGAAGCTCCTCCTGCTATAATTTCTGCTTTTTTGGGGTCGCAAATATCTATGGTGCTCGACAAAATAGAGCAGGGATCGGATGATGATGATATCACTGTGGAGGGGCTTAGAAAAATGAAGCTAGGTATTTCTCATATCCCTGAAGTGCTGATAGATAATACAGATCGAAACCGAACTTCACCATTTGCTTTCACAGGCAATCGCTTTGAGTTTCGTGCGGTAGGTTCGTCTGCCAATTGTTCTTCATCTATGATAGTGCTCAATTCTATTATGGCAGCTCAGCTCATCGAATTCAAAAATGAAATTGATAAGAAAATGGGCAAAGGCATGAAAAAGGAACAAGCTATATTCGACACACTTCGACGATATATCAAAGAGAGTAGGCCCATACGTTTTGAAGGAAATGGCTATAGCGATGAATGGAAGGAGGAGGCTAACCGACGTGGATTGGATTGCGAAAATAGTGTGCCCCTAATTTATGATGCCTACACTATGAAGCAGACTGTGGAAATGTTTGAAACAATTGGTGTGCTTAATGAAAAGGAACTTCATGCTCGCAATGAAGTGAAGTGGGATATGTACACCAAAAAAGTGCAGATAGAGGCACGCGTGTTGGGCGACTTGTGTATGAATCATATCATACCAGTTGCAAAACAGTATCAATCATTACTACTCGACAATATATATAAGATGCGAACGGTTTTTGATATCGAAAGGGCTGAACGTTTATCTAAAGAGGATGCCTTTCTGGTAGAACAAATAGCAGAGCATATATTGGCTATAAAACAAAATGTGGAAAAGATGGTTGATGCCCGACGAAGTGCAAATAAGATAGAAGATGCTCGACAAAAAGCAATAGCATATCACGATACGGTGGAGACCTTTTTTGAAACTATTCGTTATCACACTGATAAGCTTGAGCTAATTGTTGATAATCAAATGTGGACTCTACCCAAATACAGAGAACTACTGTTTATAAGTTAATCATTACTTGTGTTTTATAAGTAGTAAAAAGACTAACAAAATGCTATATCAATAATAAATATAGAAGTAATCATTTGTAGTATTATATTTTAAGTAACTTTGCACTTGAAATGTTTTTGAGTCTCATCATAGTATCAAAAAGTTGAACATATAGAGACACAAATTCGTTATATTTACTCCGTGATTCTTTTAATTAAGAGCGGAATTATATATTTATACGCATGTCAATTTATAAACTATATAAGCTATGAGTGAAGATAGAAAGATTTTAGAATATGATGAGGATGAATCAATTGCGTTCATTCAGAATCATTTGCCCGAAGAGCTTAAAGATAAGTTTTCGGATGATGAGGTTTATTATGTGGTGGACTTGATTTACGAATACTACGAGTCTGAAGGTTTGTTTGATGAAGATAGTGAAGATATTGAAATCAACGTTGACGAACTCCTTGATTTTGTAATTAAACATGCCAAAAAAGATAAAGTGCGCGATTTTAGCGATGATGAAATTGAGAGCATTGTGGCGGGTGAGTTAGCTTACTGCGACACATTGAACATATTTGAATAATACATTATGAATTTAAATAACAAAAACAACAAAACTATGAAGCAATTTTCAAAACTTTTCGGCATCGCCCTATTGAGTGTTGCTATGATTTTATCGAGTTGTGGTGCAAGTAATACTGTTAAAGGTGCTGGTATTGGCACAGGCGCTGGTGCAGCTCTAGGTGCTGGTGTGGGCGCTATATTTGGTGGTAGCAAAGGCGCCGCTTGGGGAGCAGGTATTGGTGCTGCAGTGGGTGGTACTTCAGGTGCTATCATTGGTAAAAAAATGGATAAACAAGCAGCAGAACTTGAAAAAATTGAAGGAGCTCAAGTTGAAAAAATTAATGATGGCGAAGCTATTAAAGTTACCTTCGAGTCGGGCATTCTTTATGCTACAAACTCAAGCACACTTAACACCGCTTCTCGCGAATCATTAAATAAATTTGCAACTTCTCTATTAGAAAATCCTGACACAGATGTGAAAATTTACGGACATACTGATAATACAGGTAATGATGCTATCAATAATCCACTTTCAGAGAAGAGAGCAGAGTCTGTTTACAACTACTTGGTGTCACGCGGAGTAGCTGGAAACCGTATGGTATCTGAAGGCTTTGGTTCTTCTGACCCAATAGCAGACAACTCAACCGTTGCAGGACGTGCTCAAAACCGTCGTGTGGAAATATATATTCTTCCAAATGCTAAGATGATTGAGGATGCACAAAGAGAGGCACAATAATTTTTTCAGGAATAGTAAATATTAATCTTTTTAATAATGCACTATCTATTCTGATGGTGCATTATTTGTTTTATAAATATTAGTAGTTTGTTTTATGGCAGATCAATTGATAATAGAAGATGGGCTATCGAAAGCTGAAAAGTATAAAAGCTTATTACCACAAATAGAGTCGCTATTGCACGTCGAAAGTGATGTGATTGCAAATATGGCCAACGTGGCTGCTGCTCTCAAAGAGACGTTTGATTTCTTTTGGGTGGGCTTTTATTTGGTTAAAGGTGATGAACTAGTATTGGGACCTTTTCAAGGACCCATAGCATGCACTCGTATCAAATATGGTCGTGGTGTGTGTGGTACATCTTGGAAAGAATCAGATACAATAATTGTTCCTGATGTTGACAAGTTTCCCGGACACATTGCTTGCAGTTCATTATCTAAATCCGAAATAGTGGTGCCATTGAAATCTAATGGCGCGGTAGTGGCAGTGCTTGATGTTGATAGTGATGATTATAATCAATTTGATGAAACAGACAAAAAATATCTAAATGATATATGTGCCCTGATTAGCTTCTAATATTTTGATTTATATTTGAAATATAACAATAAAAGTGCTCGGTAAAGAATTAATTGCTGCCGAGCACTTTTTTTATGCTTTTTTTTATAGGTCAATTCATCGTGTTAATCCCAACAATATCCGTATTGGTATAAAGAGAAAGAAGTGTTTATAAAATATGGTGGATTTAAAAATTATGTTTATCTATATTTGTACATAATATTTCATGTTTCAATATATACGCATAAATGACCCCAGGATTGTCAGAATATAGAATTTCATTTCCATTTATTTTCATAATTGTCTTGCTGAGCCTATTATTTACTTTACCAGTAATGGGGCAGCAATCTAAAACAATATCATCGAGAAATATAGTGGGCAATGTGATTTTTGCTGTCGAGGAAGAGCCTATTGAGTATGTTACCGTTCAGTTGCTTGCAGCAAAGGATAGTACAGTGATTGTTAGCTCAGCAACTGACAAGGATGGTAAGTTTAAGCTTGCTAATATAAAACCAGATAACTATATATTAAAAACATCTTATATAAGTTTTGAGACTGAATATTATAATATTGAAGCCGAAAAGTTTAGAGATAGAGATATCACAGTTCCTGTAGTAGAGCTGGTAGAGAAGTCTATTCTGCTTGATGAGACCGTAGTGGTAGGAAAAATTCCCGAAATGGTGGTGAAGGAGGATACAATTGAGTATAATCCTGCAGCGTTTGAATTACACAAAAACTCTTTAGTAGAGGATTTGCTAAAGCGTCTGCCAGGTGTTGAGGTGGATATGGATGGTAATATCACAGTTGCAGGTAAGCAAATCAGAAGGGTAACTGTAGATGGAGAAAACTTTTTTGGTCGTGATCCCAAAATGACTACCCGAAATCTAGAGATTGACTTGATAGAGAAGCTACAGGTAATAGAGAAGAAATCTGACATGGAGGAAATTACTGGTATTGATGATGGCAATCGCGAAACTATAATAAACATAACTATAAAAGAGGACAAAAAGCGTGGTTGGATAAATAACATCCAGGCTGGACTGGGTAATCTTACTCAGGATATATCTACCGAAAACACTAGGTATGAATCTAGAAGTATGTTTAATAGGTTTGTTGGCGACAATAAATACAGCCTTGTAATAAATGCAAACAATAATTCTGAACGGGGTCAGGGTATCAATTCTAATCAATCTGTGGGGCTGAATATGATAAATGTTTTCAGTAAGAAGTTCAAAATAACTGGAGATATATCATATAACGGCGGAGATAATTTTGTTCAGAGAAAGAGTTTTCGTCAAAATATTCTCGTTGATAGTGTTTCGTACCGTAATAACGAGTCGGAATCAAAGAGGAAGAACCATAATGTAGCACTCAATTATCGATTTGAGTATAAGCCTAGTGAAAAGACTACAATACTGTTTACTCCAAACTTATCTATAGGTAAATCAACATCAAATGATACCACTTTTACATCCACGCAAGCGGGCGATGCTGAAATGACAGAGGTAAATAGAAGCACCAGTAGGGGATCGAGCAGCTCGAACAACTTGAGTCTGGGCGGTAATCTAATTGCTTCGCATGAATTTGCCAAAAAGGGACGACGAATCACTTTTAATATTCAAGGGAGTATTAATAATAATAATCAATTGGGTTATAATCGATCGGTTAGTGAGTTTTTTCTTATGGCAGATAGAAACCAATATTTAAATCAAGAATCAAATACAGACTCCAAATCCAATAACTATAATATTAATGCATCGTATATTGAACCAGTATTCTCTGGTAGCTTTCTGCAGTTTTCATATACTATACGAAATAGCTTGAGCCACAATTTGCGTAACACATACGAATATGACTCGCTGCAAAATGATTTCACAATTCTAAATCCAGAATATAGCAAGAGCTTGAAAAATAGCTTCGTCAATCAAACTATATCCTTAAGTTTTAGAACTGTTAAGGAAAAGTATAATTATAATGCCGGTATTAATATTGAGCCGTCATATATAAAAAGTAAAAGCTATATTCAGAATGGTATTGCCGAGGGAGTGGACTCGATAGTGTATGCTCCGGATGGGAGAAGTGTTGTAAACTATTCGCCCAATGGGCAGTTTGTTTACCGATTTAATAGAGATAGAAATATTAGGGTAAACTATAGGGGTAACACCTCCCAACCATCAATATCACAGCTCGACCCTACCGAAGATTTAACCAATCCGTTGAACATACGCTCGGGTAATCCCGATTTATTGCCTTCTTTTTCCAATAATATTTCTGTTGATTATAATTTCTCGGATCGAGAGAAACAGCAGTCGCTACGTGCAAGTGCATCGTATGGGTTTGTGCTAAATCAGATTATAAACAGAACTATATATGAAGAAAATACTGGTGTGCAGCGCACAATGCCTATAAATCAGAATGGGATGTGGAATAGCAACGCCAATATATTATATAGCACACCAATTGATAAAAATAAAAGATTTCAGTTTAGTACAAACACTAATGCATCATTTAGAAATCAAATCGGGTATATGTCATTTAAAGAAGATACAGATACTAAGAATATAGCTCAAACTCTGTCCGTTAGCGAAAATCTATCATTAAGCTATCGTCGCTCGTGGCTTTATTTGCAAACGAGGGGAGTGGTGCGATACTCTACAACTCATAATTCGCTAGAGGAGAAGAAAAATCAAGAAGATGTGAGCTATAGTGTTAGTCTAAACTCTCAGGTAACTTTACCTTCGGATTGGGTTTTCGAATCAAGTATTCAGTATTCAGGTCAATCAGGTTTAAGCACGGGGTATAATCGTAACGAAACGCTTTGGAATATAAATGTAAACAAGAGGTTCTTAAAAAATAAACAAGCAACTATCAGTTTGAGGTGGACCGACTTATTGCAGCAAAGAATGAGTATTACTAGAAATGTAACAAGTAATTATATTGAGGACTCTGAATCTAATGTCCTCACGGGTTATTTTATTGTTGGCTTTTCCTATAGGTTTAATAATTTTGGAGGAAGCAGCGGAGGGGACCGTGGCGAAAGAATGCAACGCGGTGGTGGCGGCGGATACGGAAGAAGAGGAATGATGAACTATTAAATCAGTTTCTAAATAAATTGATAAATTAGAAGCAATAACCAACTATGGTTGTAAATATAACCTTTATTTAATATAAAATTGTGGTTTTAATCTGTAATCCATGATAAAATGACTATTTTTGCAGAAAATAAATCATAAAATCAAAGAACAATGAAACCGACACTTTTTGTATTAGCAGCTGGTATGGGTAGCCGTTATGGCGGTCTAAAACAGCTAGATGGAGTAGGGCCAAGTGGTGAAACTATAATGGATTATTCTATTTATGATGCTATCAAGGCTGGATTTGGTAAGCTAGTATTTGTAATTAGAGAATCATTTGAGGAAGAGTTTAGAGAAAAAATTGTGAAGAAGTATGAGCAATTTGTTCCTGTTGAACTAGTTTTCCAAGAGTTGGACAGACTTCCCGATGGTGTAGAACCAAACCCTGATAGAGTAAAACCTTGGGGAACAAATCATGCTGTGATGATGGGTAAGGATGTTATTAATGAGCCATTTGTGGTTATTAATGCTGATGATTATTATGGAAGTGAAGGCTTTCAAGTAATAGCAGATTATCTTTCAAATCTAGAAGATGGTTCAAAGAATCATTATTGCATGGTAGGTTATCGTGTTGGAAACACTTTATCGGATAGTGGAACTGTGGCACGTGGTGTTTGTGAAACTGACAACGATGGAAACCTTACTGGTGTTGTAGAGCGCACTGAGGTAATGCGTATTGATGGTATAGTGAAATATAAAGATGAAAATGGCGAATGGATAGCTATTGAAGACAATACACCAGTATCGATGAATATGTGGGGCTTCACACCCGATTACTTTAAATACTCAGATGATTACTTTGTAGGTTTTGCAAAAGAAAATGCAGATAATATCAAAGCTGAGTTTTTTATTCCTTTGCTAGTAAATCATTTGACCGTTAATGGTGTTGCATCTGTTAAAGTACTCGACACCCCATCAAAGTGGTTTGGTGTTACTTACGCTGACGATCGTCCAGGCGTTGTTGCTAGATTACAAAAGCTGGTGGATGATGGTGAATACCCAACCCCTCTTTGGTAGTTTGGATAAATGATAACGGATATTCTTATAATATTACTATTAATTTTGCTCAACGGCTTTTTCGCAATGTCCGAAATTGCCGTTGTGTCAGCTAAATCAACATATTTAGACACTGCGCGCAAGCAAGGAAGCAAGGGCGCCGAGGCAGCAATAAATCTAAAAGCTGATCCTGATAGCTTTTTATCTTCTGTCCAGGTCGGAATTACGTTGATTGGTATAATAAATGGTGCATATGGTGGGTCCACTCTTTCGACCTATCTTGTACCATTTTTTAGTAAATATGCTATTAGTGCACCTTATGCTGAAACTATAGCTATAATAGTAGTAGTATTTATAATTACATATCTATCTATTGTTATTGGCGAATTGGTGCCTAAAACTATAGCACTCAATAATTCCGGAAGAGTGGCAATAGCTATCTCTCGCCCTATCAGAATAGTCAGTATTATTTTTTATCCATTTGTGCGCTTTCTAGCATTATCTACCAACTTGTTTAATAAACTTATTGGTATTAAAAATGAAGATAATGTGGTTTCGGAAATGGAGCTTCGTGCACTGCTAAAAACGGCATCATTAGAAGGGGTTATCGAAAAGGAAGAGAATATCATTCATGAGCAGGTTTTTTATTTTTCAGATAAACGTGCTCGACACGTGATGACTCACCGTACTGATGTGGAGTGGGTGGATATATCTCAAGATAAGAAAAGTGTAATTAGTGATTTGCTAGAAACTAATCATAGTAGAGTTTTGGCATGTAATCAAACTCTTGATGAGTTTGTGGGTGTTATCATTATGAAGGAGTTTTTGGTTGAGCTTTACAAGAATAATAACTTAGAGATTGAAAAGCTTATAAAAGAGCCTGTCATTGTTCCATCAACATTTAGAGCACAGAGAATTCTAGAAAGATTCAAGCAACAACATAGTTATCTGGCAGTGGTAGTTGATGAGTATGGTAGCTTGGATGGAATAATTACATTGCATGATATAATTGAAAATCTTGTAGGGTCAATTCCTAATGAGAATGAGACTCCCGAACCAGATGTATATGTCAGAAAAGATAAAACTGTTTTGATAAATGGTGAAGCACCTATCGAAGTTCTAACTCAGTTTATAGATGATTTTATTATCGACTTTGAGGAGATAGACTATTCAACTGTTGCTGGTTTCGTTTTGTCGCATATCAATAAAACGCCTGAGGTGGGCGATATCTTTGAATATGAAAATCTAACATTCGAAATTGTGGATATTGATGGTAATAAAATAGATAAGGTGCTGCTAACAATAAATAAGGTTGAAGAATAAACTGCTTTTAAGCTAAGAGGTAGGGTGCGCATAATAACAAAGAAAGTTGAATATAAACTAAACATATATTATTAACAAAAGGCTGATTTAATGATAAGGTTGCGATAATAACATTTAAGTTTTTACGCCTATTTTGAAAATATGTTATATAACACAATTAATAAGTGTCTTACTTGTGAAAGAATGTGTTATTTTTACACCAATTTTTAAAATGTATCCGATCTTCATGGTCACCTTTTATTTTAAACCCCTAAAACATGAACAAAATGTATAATAAGTCCGGTTTGCTTTCGGACGATTTTATTAAGGAACTTGATGGAATGCAAACTGGATTATACGTTCTCACGAATGAGAGCGGAAGCGAAATAACAGTAACTAATTATGGTGCTAAAATTGTATCGATAATGGTTCCCGATAAAGAGGGAAATCTTGTAGATGTAGTTTTAGGTCACCCTAATATTGATGATTATATAAACTCAGAAGAGCCCTACTTTGGAGCTGTTTGTGGAAGAACTGGAAATAGAATTGCAAAGGGAAAGTTTACGCTTGAGGGTGTGGATCATCAACTAGCAATAAATAATGGTCCTAATTCACTACATGGCGGTATCAAAGGGTTCAACGCAGTTGTGTGGAAGGTTGAAAATGTAACTAGCAATAGTATTCGTCTTAATTATTTATCAAAAGATGGTGAAGAGGGATACCCTGGTAATCTAAATGTTTTTATCACATATACTCTTACTGAGGATAATGCCTTGGATATAGTGTATGAAGCTACAACTGATAAAACCACAATTATTAATCTAACAAATCACTCATACTTCAACTTGTCGGGTGAGGGTGATTCACATATTGGAGATCATATTCTAACACTCAATGCAGATACTTATTTGCCTACTGACGAGACTGCTATTCCATATGGTGAGCCCGAGTCGGTAAAGAATACTCCAATGGATTTCACTACTCCTCATGAAATAGGTGAACGAATTGATGAGGATTTTCAACAGCTTATATATGGTAAGGGATATGATCACACTTTTGTTTTGAATAAAAGTGAGGAGGGAGAGTATTCGTATGTAGGTGTTTGCGAGTCGCCTAAGACTGGAATTAAAATGGAAATGTTCACCACCGAACCTGGGGTGCAAGTATATACGGGCAACTGGATGACAGGTAATTTTGAAGCAAAAAATGGGAATAGATATCCTGCAAGGTCTGCCGTTTGTTTCGAAACTCAGCATTATCCAGATAGTATAAACAAACCAGAATATCCAACCGTGATATTAAAACCTAACGAGAAATTTAATTCGAGAACAACTTATAAGTTCAGTGTACATAAATAATCAATTTAAAAATAAATAATTAATAAAAAAGTATGAATACAAAAACTAATCAACAGTCAAGTCGTGTGGTGCCTATCATAATGATGATTGCACTTTTCGGTATGATTTCGTTCGTTACCAACTTGGCTGCGCCAATGGGACAGGTGTTAAAAGAACAATTTGGTGCGTCAAACTTTCAAGGCTTGCTAGGTAATGCAGCTAACTTTATTGCCTATTTGGTAATGGGTATCCCTGGAGGTATTTTACTTCAAAAGGTGGGCTATAAGAAAACTGCTCTTATTGCAGTAGCAATCGGACTTATTGGAGTTTTTATCCAATTCCTATCTGGCCATGCTTCTGAAACTTCTGCATTTGGAGTTTACCTATTAGGTGCCTTCATTGCTGGTTTCTCTATGTGTTTGCTTAATATCGTAGTTAATCCTATGTTGAACACACTTGGAGGTGGTGGTAACAAAGGTAATCAGCTTATTCAAATTGGTGGATCATTCAACTCAGTAATGGCTACTTTCACTCCTGCATTTGTGGGTATCCTTATTGGTGAAGCAGCAAAAGCAAATATCAAAGACGTTTTCCCTGTAATGTACATTGCTATGGGTGTTTTTGCACTAGTTTTTGTTGTACTACTTGCTGTTAATATCCCTGAGCCAGCTTCTACAAAAACAAAAGAATCGTTGGGTAGCTTAATGTCAGGTGCCTTGAAGTTTAGACACTTCGTATTGGGTGCTGTTGCTATCTTTGTATATGTAGGTATCGAAGTTGGTAATCCATACATAATGATGTATTGGTTGTCTGCTATGGCTACTGTTGGTAAAACTACCGCAGGATTCGTTGCAGGAACATATTGGTTCTTAATGTTGATTGGTCGTCTTGCTGGTGCTTCATTGGCTAGCAAAGTATCAAGTAGAGCTATGCTAGGGTTTGCTTCTGGAGTAGGAATTATTCTTATTTTGGCTGCAATATTCTCACCTGTTTCAACTGAGGTTGCGCTCCCAGTTCTTCAGCGTTCGGCAACTGGAGCTTTATCATTTGGATTAGCTCAAGTGCCTATCAGTGCTATGTTTATCGTATTATTAGGTCTTTGTACTTCTATTATGTGGGGTGGAATTTTCAACCTTGCAGTTGAGGGATTAGGAAAATATCTAGCTGCTGCGTCTGGTATCTTTATGACTATGGTATTTGGTGGTGGTATCCTACCTGCTTTCCAAGGTTGGGTTGCCGACATTGCAGGATATCTAACTAGCTATTGGGTGATTATAGCAGCATTGGCATACTTACTATTCTATGCACTTGTGGGATCTAAAAATGTGAATACAGATATATCTGTAGAAGACTAACCTATATATTAATCTTCATATACACCAAGGCACATAGCTTTGGTGTATTTGGATAAAGAACAAATCAAAAGTAAAAACAATGACTAAAGAACAAATCTTAAAAATATTTCAAGATAAATTTGGTGATCAAACCCCTGAAGTTTATACTTCGCCAGGGCGAATAAATCTTATAGGTGAACATACCGACTACAATGGAAGTTTTGTTTTTCCTGGTGCAGTAGATAAAGGTATGATTGCTGCTATTCGTTTGAATGGTACCGACAAAATTAAAGCATATGCTGCCGACCTTGACGAATGGTCCGAATTTGGCCTTAACGAAGAAGATCTTCCAGCAGAAGGATGGGCTAAGTATATTTTTGGTGTATGTCGCGAAATTATTAAGCGTGGGGGCAAGGTTGAAGGTTTTGACACAGCTTTTGCTGGTGATGTTCCACTAGGTGCAGGTATGTCATCATCTGCTGCTCTTGAAAGCACATTTGGTTATGCACTAAATGACATGTTAAGCCTTGGTATCGATAAGTTTGAATTGGCTCGCATTGGACAATCTACTGAACACAACTATGTGGGTGTGAAGTGTGGAATTATGGACCAGTTTGCATCTCTTTTTGGAAAAGCTGGTCATTTGATACGCTTGGATACTAAGAGTATGGAGTATGAATACTTCCCATTCGATCCAGAACCACACGGATACAAATTGGTGCTACTTGATACTTTAGTTAAGCACGAACTTGCCTCGTCTGCTTACAACAAGCGCCGCGAATCGTGCGAAACTGCTGCAGCTGCGATTGCTAAGAATCACACAGAAGTAGAATTTCTGCGTGATGCATCTATGGATATGCTCAATGAGGTGAAGGATGTAATTTCGGCAGAAGACTATTTGCGTGCAGAATATGTAATTGAGGAGACTCAACGTGTTCGTGATGTTTCTGATGCACTACAAAAGGATGATTACGAAACCGTAGGTCAGAAAATGTATGAAACTCATCACGGTATGAGTAAGAAGTATGAAGTGAGCTGCGAAGAACTTGATTTCCTTAATGATGTGGCTAAAGAAAATGGAGTTACAGGATCGCGTGTAATGGGTGGTGGTTTTGGAGGATGTACAATTAATCTTGTCAAAACTGATCTTTATGATTCGTTTATTGCTGATGCTAAATCAAAGTATAAGGCTAAATATGGTATTGAGCCTAAAGTATATGATGTAGTAATTAGCGACGGAGCACGCAAGCTGTAATTATAAAGTTATACAAGTACACTTTGTATATACTACTTTTAGAAATTATATAGGGGGAGAGGGTTTTATAACATAGTCCCTCTCCCTTATTTTTTTAATAATATAAACCTGAATTTGATATGTTAACCAATTTTTATTCGCATAATGCGAAATTTCTTATTGCAGTGGACTGCATAATATTTGGATTTAAAGATAAGGAGCTTCATATCTTACTTACCCGTCGTCCGGTGGAGCCCAACAAGGGTGAATGGTCGCTTATGGGTGGGTTTATGGATGACAATGAAAGCCTTAATCATGCCGCCGAGAAAGTGTTGTACCGATACACTCGTCAAGAGGGTATTTATATGGAGCAAGTTAAAGCTTATGGCGAAATAGAGCGTGATGCTGGAGATAGGGTGGTATCGGTTACTTATTATGCTTTGGTTAAACTTGAAGAGTTTGACACTAGTCTAGCTAAGGAATATGATGCACAATGGGTAAATGTAAGAGAGTTGCCCGATCTTGTGTTTGACCATAACGATATGGTGAAAGATGCCTTACAATTGTTGAGATATAAAACATCATCACAGCCCATAATATTTGAGTTTTTTGATGAGAAGTTTACACTTCCTGCACTTCAAGATTTGTGGGAGGCAATATACCAAATGCCAGTTGATAAGCGTAATTTCAGAAAAAAAGTCTCCTCTATGGATATCCTCGATAAACTTGAGGAAAAAGACAAATCGTCATCCAAGAGAGGAGCCTTCTATTATATTTTCAATCAAGAAAAGTATGATGAATTTATTGAAAATGGGAATCGATTCTCATTGTAATAATTCATCTAGTTATCACTTTTGATATTTAAAACGGCGAATGCTTCGTTTAGGAGTCTTATCAAATTCTTCATCTTGAATCCTAAACGATGCAATTCTGCTGTATGCTGCTAGATTTGCATTCATTTCTTTGATTACTGTTTCGAAAAATGGTTGATATTGCTCTTTGGAAGTAATATCTATTGCCTTGAGTTCATCTTCTTCTGCAACTATTAGTGCTATAATCTTTCCTTCTTCTTCCACTATAAGTGATTCAAGAATGTAGGGCGAATTGTTTAGTTTGTCCTCTATTTCTTCAGGATAGATGTTTTGGCCTGAGGGTCCAAGGATCATGTTTTTGTTACGCCCCTTTATAAATACGTGATTGTCTTTATCTAAAATACCTAAATCGCCTGTTTTTAGCCAGCCATCATCCGTGAATGTCATTTTTGTGGCTTCTTCATTCTTATAATATCCAAGCATAACATTACTACCACGCGTTAAGATTTCTCCAACGATATTTTCCGGATCTTCGGAGTCAATTTTCACTTCCATCCTATCAACTACCTTACCACACGAACGCTCCTTGAACTCATCCCAAAATGCGTATGAAATTAATGGGCCACACTCAGTCATACCATATCCTACGGTATATGGGAATTTGATTTTGCGTAAAAACTTTTCAACATCTGCATTAAGGGCTGCGCCACCTATTACTACTTCTACAAGATTGTTGCCAAAAACTTCTATTAACGATTTCCTGACTTTATTGTACACAATAGTGTTAAGTCCTGGTATTTTAATTAATGTTTTGGCTGCACCTTGCTGTAGTTTTGGTAGAACATTTCGGGTAACTATTTTCTCGATAATAAGCGGAACTGCCAACACAAGCTTTGGTTTTATGCGTGCAAATGCATCAAGTAATACTCTGGGCGAAGGCGTCTTGCCAAGGAAATTTATGTGGCATCCCATAGAGATTGAGTTCAAAACCTCAAACGCAAGTCCATATGTGTGGGCCATAGGAAGCATACACACTATATTGTCTCCTGGTTTTATAAAATCAAGATTGTCATTTGCAAACTTGGTGTTCGACCACAAACTTCTATAAGGTATCATCACCCCTTTTGGACTGCTTGTAGTTCCCGATGTGTAATTTAGCACTGCAAGCTCTTCGGGTTTGTCTCTTCTAAAAGCTACATCATTAACAAAGAATCCCCTTTCGTATTTTTTATCGAAATATGAGAATGCATCTGTAGCGAATAGTTTTAATTCCTTTGATGATACTTTGAGCAGTGAGAATTGATCGAGCGAAAAAACTGTTTCAATCTTTGGCATCTTCGAGTCGTCCAATTCTTTCCAAATAGCCTCATCCGTGAAGAAAACTTTTGAATCTGAATGATCAACGATGTACTGCACGCTATCTTTATCAAATTCGTGAAGAATACTTACTGCTACTGCACCATACGACAATACAGAGAAGAAGGTGATTGCCCAATTAGATGAGTTTTTACCACAAATTGAAACTTTATCACCCTTTCCAACGCCAGCAGCCTTTAGGTACTCGTGAATTTTATCAATCTCTTTTGCAAAATCTCTATAATACAATGTTGATCCCTGATAGTCGGTCATAGCGGGTAGGTCCCAGTTGAGGCGTATGCTGTGCTCAATTAGACCTAGAAATGAGTTATGATTCATAGTTGTAAAATTTTATTCTATACTGAAAACAATATATTTAAGCTATTGTTTGGTTTGAAATACTATATTAAGGTTGCACAAGTTCGCTATTTAAAACTAATATAGTTATTATTGTTTCCTTATAATAAATCAATGCAAATTTATAAAATAAAAACAATAAAATGAAATTTAAATCTATCACTTTGGTATTGATGTTTGTTTTTGTGTTTTCACTTTCTGCACAAAACCTTTAATACCTATTGAAACAAAGAATGTTGCAATTGTTTTATTGTCAGACGATAATAGCAAGAGTCCTAAAATAATATACTCAGGTAAGCGGCTCAACAATAAGGATGAGTATGTGATGGCTGCTAACCTTAACAGAATGAATCATGAAGGAGGCAAGGTAGGTTCTAATGCCTTTGCTGTTGCTGGCGGAGATAATAATTTTTCCACTATCCAAAGAGCTCTGAAATGCTTTTCACCTACTTTTTATACTTGTAAAAACTCGTAAAATGGATTTTTCTATGTTTCTATAACTGCAGAAGTCCGTGAAATGTGTTTTTCTATGTTTCTATAACTGCAGAAACCCGTGAAATAGATTTTGCTACGTTTCTATAACTGCAGAAACCCGTGAAATGGATTTTTCTGCGTTTCTATAGCTGCAGAAGTCCGTAAAATGGGTTTTTATACGTTTCTATAACTGCAAAAACCAGTGAAATGGATTTTTCTACCATCTTTCATTTGCCAAAACCCTATAGAGTAATTAGTTTATCTTTTTATGGAGCAGTCAGCAAAACCTGCAAATACTTTCACTCTATTGATTATGTTAGGATATTGTGGTTGTTGTTACTATAATAAAGTATTGATTTAGCTCTTCAAACATGTTTTATATGCCTTGAAAATCCTGATTTAGCTCTTCAAACATGTTTTATATGCCTGAAAATTCTGATTTAGTTTTTAATGTGTGTGTCTTATGTCCCTGAGTTTATTGATTCAGGCTATTATAAAGGCTTTGTACCTCTAAGCTAAGAGATAATTCAAAAAAAGAAACTTGATATAGTAATATATCAAAGTTATACCTGATGTGTACTGGTTTATAAGGAAACGCTAAACGCAAGCATTATATAGTTTCTACATCAATTTGTCTTATAGATATATTTGTTGTGAGACCATATTGTTTTTTGTCTGATATCGATATAAAAAACTGAAGAAAGATACTTTTGTACAAAAGTTTATGAGCTGTGGGACAATACTTTCAAATATAATACAAAAATAATTGTATAAATCAATTTTATATGAAAAAACTTTCTATCTTTGTCGGTGCATTAGTATTATTATATACGTCGGTAACTGTTTTAGAAGCGAACAATTCTTTAACCTTATCTCCTATAAAATTTGCTTCTGCAAAATTAATTTATTCAATTTATTCAATTTATTTTTTTACATGAACATTTTTGTTGCAGGCTTAAGTTATCAAATTAACGACGCCGATTTAAAAGATTTATTTGAGGAGTACGGCGAAGTATCCTCAGCCAAAGTTATTACCGATAGAGAAACACGTAGATCAAAAGGATACGGTTTTGTGGAAATGGCCGACGCAGATGGCGAAAGAGCTATCGAAGAGCTAAATGGAGCAGAATACGATGGACGTACACTTTCTGTGTCTGTTGCACGCCCACGTGAAGAAGGTGGTCGTCGTCACAACAACGACAGAGGTGGTTACGGAAACCGCGATAGAAGATACTAGTTCTTTTTTTGAACTAGCATATTGAAACAAACTAAAGACTGAGCACTAGTTGCTCGGTCTTTTTTTTGCCACTAAGTATAATACAATACAAAAACTAGAAAATATTGAGCTTTGGCAAAACAATAAATATTATATTTGCACCATGTCAGCAATTTTACATATAGAAACAGCAACTGAAGTGTGCTCCGTGGCTCTGTCGAGCAATGGAGAACTGTTGCAACATAAGGTAAGCAATCAACCACAAGCTCATTCATCTCTTTTGGGTGTTTTTGTTGAGGAAGTTATGCAGTATGTCCGTTCCAATAATATTGTGCTAGATGCAATTTCAGTAAGTAGTGGCCCGGGTTCATACACTGGGTTGCGTATTGGAGTGTCGGAGGCTAAGGGGTTGAGCTTTGGCTTAGGAGTGCCACTTATTGCTATTCCTACTCACAAAATTATGGCTCAACAATTAAGGCATATGTCTGACAATGATACTCTTCTGTGCCCAATGATAGATGCACGAAGAATGGAGGTATATGCTACTTTCTTTAATTCAAAATTAGAGGTTGTGCGAAATACTGCGGCTGATATAATTGATGAGGAGAGTTACAGTGAATTGCTCGGCGCACACAAAGTGATATTTTTTGGGAATGGAGCTAATAAGTGCAAAGCAGCTATTAATCATACCAATGCTGTGTTTGTGGATGATATAAAACCTGATGCACAATCAATGATTCCTCTTGCAGAGGATGCTTTTGAGAATAAAGAATTTGTTGACGTTGCATACTTTGAGCCCTTTTATTTGAAAGAGTTCGTTGCAACTATTCCAAAGAATAAAGTAATTAACATCTAAATTTTAGTATTATGGATTCATTATTGAAAGTAAAAGTTATGGCTAACGGTCCTCTTAAAGTAGAGGGAGTGATGGAAGTTGAGCTGCCTGATGGCTCTAAAGAGGTGAAAGAAAAGACAACATTTCTTTGTCGATGCGGACACTCATCCAAAAAGCCCTATTGTGATGGCATGCATCGCAAAATGAATTTTCAAGGATAGTTAAGTTATATACTTTTCTTATCAAAAAAAGGTGTGCAAGTATTATTTACAATACTTGCACACCTTTTTTTTAAAACGCCACTGTCACTTTCACCATATAGTTTCTTGT